>CALGNN010000141.1 GCA_937961455.1 uncultured Saprospiraceae bacterium | reverse complement strand
GTAGGTGGTGTTGTTGATGGTGCCAAAAATGTTGCTGGGGGTGTTGTTGATGCAGCTAGCGGAGCTGTGGGCAGTGTTGTAGATGGCGCGAAAAATGTAGCTGGTGGCGTTGTCGATGCAGCTGGTTCTGTGGTTGATGGAGCCAAAGATGCTGTTTCTGGAGCTGTAGATGCAGCTGGTGATGCAGTAGGTGGTGTTGTTGATGGTGCAAAAAACATAGGAGGAAATGTAGTAGATGCTGCTAGCGGAGCTGTAGGAGGCGTGGTTGATGCAGCCGGTGGAGCAGTTGGAGGATTGGTAGATGGAGCTAAGAATGTAGCTGGTGGTGTCGTAGACGCAGCTGGTTCTGTTGTTGATGGCGCTAAGGATGCTGTTTCTGGAGCTGTAGATGCAGCCGGTGATGCAGTAGGTGGCATTGTTGATGGGGCTAAAGATTTAGCAGGAGACGCTATTGAAGGAGCTAAGGATCTTGCAGAAGATGCAGGAGATATTGTAGAATAAGCTATATCAAAATATAAAAAAAGGGAGTGAAAATATTCACTCCCTTTTTTTTTGCCTGCCTAATCGGCAAGTAAATATTTCTTTGTTTTCCTGTACATGGTAATCGGTATGTATAAACTGATATAACTCATTAATGCATAAGCAAGTATCAGATTAAACAAACTCATATTGGATGCGTGAGCATAAATATACTTGATTAGCTCAAATCCTGAGATCCATAAAAATGCTACCAAAACTGAGGTAAAGATTTTGAAGACAGCAAAATCAGAAATTGATAATGCTGGCACATATTTCATCTCTACATCGTCTAGAAATGAAAGATCTATCAATTCATTTTCTTCTTTTTTTCTACCTTGTCTTTGATGGATTTTATTGAATTTCGCATGTAGTTGTAAGCACAACATGTACTCTTCGAAAAATTCAGGGTTTTCTTCTAGTTGCTTTTCGATTTGCTCTGTTTCCATTGGATTACATTCGCCATCGATATACTTCCAAAGAAGCCTCTCTTGTTCCTTGTTCATAAATAATAAATTTCATAGTTCGCAACACTAACAGCTTCTCACACTAGAGGCTGTTAAATATCTCTGTAAAATTACTTGGGCGCTGTAGTTTAATGTAAGTGTTGGTTTTTATTAGCAATCACTATAAATAATCTTGAAAACTACTAAAAGTTCGATACAATTGAATAAAAAATTCAACTAAATCATAAACCCTTGATTATCAATAT
Source organism: uncultured Saprospiraceae bacterium (assembly GCA_937961455.1). Lineage (GTDB taxonomy): Bacteria > Bacteroidota > Bacteroidia > Chitinophagales > Saprospiraceae > CALGNN01. The sequence goes on along the minus strand of CALGNN010000141.1, from coordinate 54,684 downwards.
AAATCGCTATTACTTAGAGATAATTTATTTGCTCTGAACCGGTATCTATGACTACTTCATTTACCTCAGCATTTTCGACTCTTCCAATGATTTGAGAAGCAATGTTTAGCGGCTTTATAAGGCTTTGAATTTCCTCTAGAATATGTTTTTTCGCAAAGATTTCTAGGCGATGTCCCATATTAAAAACCTGATACATTTCTCTCGTTGAAGTAGCTGTATCATTTTGAATTAGTTGGAATACCGGTGGAGCTTCAAAAAGATGATCCTTGATGATTTTCTTGTTTTCAATAAATTTCAGCACCTTAGTTTGTGCACCTCCCGTACAATGGATTATGCCGTGGATGTGTTTTCCCCATTCCTTAAAAATCATTTTTAAAGCTGGCATATAAGTCCTTGTAGGGCTTAGTATAAGGTCTGATACTTTGTAGTTCTTTTGACCAATTAAGACCATCTCAGAAAGCTTCCTTTTGCCTGAATAACTAAGTTCATCTGGAATCATGGGATCAAAACTCTCTGGAAAATGTTTCTTATAGTACGCCGATAGAACATCATGTCTAGCTGATGTTAAGCCATTACTTGAGATGCCACTATTATAACTGGTCTCATAGCTTGTTTGCCCAAAGGATGCTAGGCCTAAAATATGATCACCATCTTGAATATCATTGATCATTAATTGATCTCTCTTGATTCTTGCGAAAGTGGTATATCCTACATCAATCGTTCTGACAATATCTCCCACATCGGCTGTTTCTCCTCCTGACTGATGGACGGAAATTCCATGCGATGCTAATAGTTCGATAAATTCAGTTGCTCCTTCTATGATGGCTTTGATCACCTCACCTGGGACACGATTTTTATTCCTTCCGATCGTTGAGGAAAGGATGATATCTTCAGTAATCCCAACACAGGCCATATCATCTAAATTCATGACAATGGCATCTTGGGCTATGCCCTTCCAGACATTGAGATCTCTGGTTTCCTTCCAATATAAATATGCGAGACTTGTTTTTGATCCTGCAGTGTCAGCATGCATGACATTTGCATAAGCTTCATCTTGACCAACATGGTCTGGCAATATTTTACAAAAGGCTGTTGGATAAAGACCTTTACTCAGGCCTTTTATGGCTTGATGGACTTCAGATTTACTTGAAGAAACCCCTCTTCCACTATATTTTGAAGCGTCTGTCATGGCCTTTTGCTTATTTTTAAAACTATTGGTACACTTTTTGAATCAAGTAGTTTATATTTATTTATAAATATCTGCTGTAACAGTTAAAACCAACCATGAGCAGTAAAAATGCCTATAATGAAAATTATGAGGCATTTTTTAGTTTATCGTCTCTAGTACAGGATCAAAGTCCAAATTATTAAACGATACTTGACTCACATTGGATACTCCCATCTCTTCCATGTATATACCATAAATCACATCAACTTCAGCCATCGTCATTTTATTATGCGTGATAATAATAAATTGGGACTCCTTCGAGAAGGTCTTAATGATCTTATTAAATTTTAAAACATTGGCATCATCCAAAGGTGCATCTACCTCATCAAAAATACAGAATGGTGCAGGTTTTAATAAATACAAAGAAAACAACAAAGCAGTCGCTGTTAAAGTCTTCTCCCCTCCTGATAATTGACTCAATGATTTAGGTTTCTTACCTTTTGGCATTGCCATTATATCAATCTGAGAATCTAAAGGTGAATCTTCATCCAATAGTATCAAATCACAATTGTCATCTTTTGTAAACAAGCTTCTAAATACCGTTTTGAAATGCTCACGAATTTTAACAAAGGCTTCCATAAACTGCGTGGTTGCAGTTTCTTCTATTTCTCTAATGGTTTCTAACAAGGATTCTTTCGCATCTAAGATGTCATTTCTCTGCTGATTGATCACATCAAAACGCTCTTTCATTTCCTTAAAGGCTTCTAATGCCATTGGATTAATTTCTCCAAAGCGTTCAATCTTTAAGCGTATTTTTTCTACAGATTCTTCTAATGCATCTAATTCTAGTTCTTCTTCGAAAGTCTGCTTTAATGCCTGTTCAAAAGATGTATTAAATTCTATCTGAAGCCTTTCTGATACTCCGTTCAATTTGATTTTTATCTCTGTAAAACGTTCTTTTTGCTGAGCCAACTGTTCAGCTTGGGCATTCATGGTCTTCCTCAAATTTCTTAAAACATCCTCTCGATCTGTTATTTTTGATCTTGCTCCGAAATAGACCTGTTCAACACTCCTTAAATTAGCTTCAACTTCCTTGCGATCTTCATACAATTTTAAAAGATCAGATTCGATGATTTGCTGATTGTTGGATAATTGTTCTTTAGTTTCTGTTTCATTCTGCAAACTTGAATTTTCATTCTCTATCTGACTGGATAATTCTGTCTGTCTTGTTAATAGAAACTGTTTATCATTCTCCAAACTATTAATACGATTTTGCAATTGTATCAATTCAATTTGTAAGCGATTTTTTTCTTTTCTAGCATCTTCCAATTCAATCTCACTATCAGAGAAGTTGGTATCTTCTTCAGTGAGTTTTGAAACCAATTCTTGGAGATTAACTTGTTTTATTTTTAGATCAGCATTGATCTTTTCCAGCTTTGCATTGTAGGCTGAAATATCAACATGGATGACTTTCTCCCGCTCTAATGCGGTAGCATGCTTCTTTTCAATCTCTTCGCGTCTAGTATTCTGTTCAACCCATCTTTGATTGAGACTGATGGCATTCAACTTAAGTTTATCTAACTTGTCAGTTACACTAGCGGCTAAGACATTCTCTTTGTCCTTCTGCAATTTCTCTAAGATTGCTTGCTTTGCTTTTGCATCCTTATCCAATTGTATCAAGGCCTCTTTAATGAGCTCAAAATTTTTCTTTCTCCCCAATTTCTTACCTTCAAATAGCCCAACTGATCCCCCACTTATCATGCATTGTTTTTTGATAAGGGTATTCTTTGGCGAAAGAAATATAAACTCAGGATAGGCCGCTGAAATTTCTAAAAGTTTTTGATCGTCTTCAACGATAAATACATTATGAAACAGTAGGTTGGAAAGCTTTTGGTATTTTGATTCTATTTTCAGTATCTCTTTTGCAGGCTTAGCTTCTGGAATATTAATGTTTGCTGTTTGCATGGCTTGCATCTCATTCAAAATGAAAAAGTTAGCTTTTCCTTTTTGATTAGAACTTAGTAGTTTAATAGCTGCTGATGCATCGGCAACATTCTCTACCACCAAATAATGCAAATAAGTCCCTAGAAATTCTTCAATAACTGCACGGTAGGCATCATCACATAGAATTATATCTGAGAGTATCGGTAATTTACCAAAGGCATCATTCTTACTTAGATACTTGATAGATTCAGGAAAGCCTTCTAATTTTTCAACCAAACTTTTCAGCAATTCCTTCTCATTGGTTTTCGCATAAATTTGCTTTTCAATTTTATCCAAAGCGTCACCATGCTTTTCCATCTCATTGGAGATCATGACAAGTTGTTGCTCATGACTTGCTTCAAGATCAGCTAAAGAAGCAATCTCATTTTCAAGTTTCGTTTTTTCTGATTCGATCTCAATCAGTTGAGATTTTATCTCATCAAGATCCTTCGTGTCCTCTTCATTTAAAAGACTGTTATTAGCCATTTCATTTTGAAGATTCTCCAAGTTATTACCTTGAATAGCTAGTAATTTTTCTAGCTCAAAAATCTCTTTTTCTTGCTCTATTTTAGCTTCCTGACTAGAGCTGAACCTGACCTTAGCTGAATGGTGCAATGTCTCTAGCTTCAAATAAAAATCCTCAGCCTCTTTAAATCTTTCATTACTCACTTTGTGTAAGTCATGAATGCTTTTCAGTTCGACTTCCATAGTCTCAAGCTTCAACTTGATCTCTTCCAATCGTTTTGTAGAATCTTTGATCCTCCCTGCTAACTGATTTTGATTCTGCCCTAAAAAACTTAAGTTTTGTTTAATTAAGCCTTTCTCATTTTCTTGTTTTCTTATTTTTTCAACAAGTTCATTCAAAGCTTTTTGCACCTTGCTTAATTCTTGCTCTTCGTCTACAAAACTTTTTTTGAAATGCTCGATTTCAGCTTCTACTTTGTTAAATTCAGCATTACTTGACTCGTATGCAACTTGCTTATCTTGAATAGATGTCTTCAGATCTTGAAAAGTAGTTTTCAAAGAATCAGTTTTCTTAACTGCTAATTGAATGCTATGGTTTTTGTACTTTTCTTTGAGCTTATAATACTTTTCTGTTCTCCTGGCTTGTTTTTCAAGTTGCTTTAAATTCCCTTCGATTTCAAAAAGTAAATCTTGGATTCGTTCTAAATCTGCACTTGTGTTTTTGAGTTTGTTTAGGGTTTCTTTCTTTCGTGTTTTGTATTTCGAAATTCCGGCGGCTTGTTCAAACATTTTTCTTCTTGACCCTTCTTTGTCTTGAAGAATGTCATCTACCATTCCAAGGCTGATAATGGCGTATGAATTTGATCCAATTCCAGAATCTAAAAATAAAGCACGGATATCCTTGAGGCGACAAGGAATATCATTCAAGCGATATTCACTTTCACCATTTCGATAGAGTAATCTCGTAATACTGACATCTTGGTATTCTGTAGGTAGAACATTTTTTGTATTGTCGAAGGTCAATGTAACTTTTGCTACTGATCCTGACTTTCTTTTTTTCGTTCCGTTAAAAATGACATCTGCCATTTTTTCAAGGCGTAGTTCCTTTCCTTTCTGCTCCCCTAAGACCCATCTGATGGCATCCACGATATTAGACTTCCCTGATCCATTTGGACCTACTACTCCGATAATGTTCTTATCAAAATTCAGTATGGTCTTATCAGCGAAACTCTTAAAGCCCTTAATCTCCAGACTGGTAAGTCTCATAGTTTCCTTTAAATATTCAAACACCAAATATATAGGATTTTTCTATATATAAGGTTCCCATATATGTGATTGTGGATAAGTTTTTGGTTCTAGTACTTAAAGGCCTGTAAAGCTCCGTTATTATTAGCAACTAGGATCAAAGATTCTTGATTTTTGCCCGAAATTTTGTGGATATCTCTTACATCGCCAGGTGCTAGAAAACCAGAGAAGGTCGGAGAGACATAACTAAAGCCTCCTTTACCATCTCCTTTGAGGAATGTACCCATTCCCGCATCAGCCATTCCTGTCTCTACTTCAGCTACCATCAAGTTACCTGCTAGCAAAAGATCTTGATGTCCATCCTTGTCAAAATCTTCCATACTTATTCCAAAAACTGGAGCAGTTTGTGCGCTTTTTGGCAAAGATTTTAAATCGAATGAACCACCATTATTGATGGCTACGATGGATTCAAATGTCTTAGCCTCATAGTACAAGGCATCCTCTAATCTTTCTCCATATACATCTTCTAATGTGGAAGAAGCAAACAAATTATAACTTGGAAATTCTTCTTTGACAAATGGCATTTGTTCTGAACTGCATTGTAAGCCTCTTAATGGAAACTTATTCCCCTGTTCAAAATATCCTAAGACTATATCGTAGGTGCCGTTATTATCAAAATCTTTGCAATGGATGCTAAAAGGTTCTTCCAAAGAAGTTTTGTATTTATAATTTAAGCCAAGATTACCTGCGACGATATCTAGATCTCCATCTTTATCTATATCTCCTAGAGCTATTTTATTCCACCACCCGTCTGTATTTTCAAAGGAGCTTGATAATGCAGATTTTTCAAATTTGGATCCATTATAGTTGAATATCATAATAGGCATCCATTCTCCAGCAAGAATAAGTTCTTCTCCGTTTTCAGACAGTTTTGCCCATTGTGCTGTAGTTACCATCCCGACACTTTTAAGGACAGATGCTTTTTGACTCGTCACATCAGTAAAGACCCCTTTATCATTTTCTAATAGATAAGACTTTGGAGCATATGGATATCGATCAGGAACAACTCTCCCACCGACAAATAAATCTAAGTCACCATCTTTATCAAAGTCAAATGGTAAAACGATTGATCCACTTGAATTGATTTTTGGCAGATTGCTTGATTTTTTAAAATTTCCTTTGCCATCATTTAGATACAAGCGATCTTGATACTTATTGCTTCCTATTGGAAATTCAAAACCACCGGAGACTACATACAAATCTAAATCGCCATCTCCATCAGCATCAAAGAATGCTGATCCTAAATCTTCGTGGGACTTATCATTGGCAAATGCTCCTTGTGATTTCTTTTCAAAGGATCCATTACGCTTTTGTAGAAATAATGCACTTTCTTGTCCTTTTGCTCCTCCAACGAATATGTCATCCATTCCATCATTATTGATATCTCCACTACTTATGTGAGGGCCAAATTGAGACATTTTGTGTGGAAGCAAAACTTGGTTCTTAAAGTCATCATATTCATTCTCCTGATGTGTATAAGTTAAGTTTTTCCCTTTCGCTAGATCTTTAAATACTTGCTTATTCTGCTTTGGTAAAAAGTTATTCGCAACTATGGCATTTTCATAATTGATCGTAATCTCTTGATTTAATTTTACACCTTCTAATACTTGCTCTTTACCATCATTCCATTTAACTAGAATCTTAGCAGGGCCTTTATTATTTGATAGACCTACATGAACTAAATTTTCACTACTTGAATAATAACCTCGGTAATTATACTTCTCAAAATACTGGACCAGATCACCGGTTTCTACTTTTATTTTAGCACCGAGTGCATTGATATTTTCATCCTTAGATTTGAGATGTATTCTTAAATAATTGTTGGATAAGGTTTGGCTGGAAAGATTTTCAAATAGAAATGCTTCTGCATTAATATTGTTTACAACAATTTCAAGATCTCCATCATTGTCTAAATCGGCATAGGCTGCGCCATTAGAGGCAGATAATTCTTTTTGCCCCCATTGCTCAGACATGTCTACAAAGCTAAGATCTTGATTATTTCTAAAGACAAAATTCCTGGAAGCGCCTGATTTAGCTTCAGACATTACATCCTCCCACATGAGGAATCCACCTTTGTTTTTTTGCTTTTCTAATAATTTTTTATTGAGATCCTTCTCGTCCATATCATAGAGATATCCATTCGTGATATAGACATCTTTATGGCCATCATTATCAATGTCCAAAAATAAAGGAGCCCAACTCCAATCTGTTTTATCTACATTCATCATCTGTCCAATCTCTATAAAAGAGGCATCTCCAATATTCAGCTGTAGGCAATTCCTCATAAATTGCTCTTGAAACCCAGCTTCAAGCGTTTTCCAAAATAAATCTGGATCCATACTCGGCATACTGGCTTTTGACTTGAAGTTACTAGACGGATTCATATCTAAGGTCAACAAATCCATCCAGCCATCATTATTGACATCTGCAACGTCCATCCCCATGGAAAAAAGACTGGTATGTTTTGTTTGTGCCTTTATTTCATTTTTAAATTTTGCGCCTTTATTATTCATATACAACCAGTCATCCGTCGTATAATCATTCGCAACATATATGTCAGGATATTGATCCTGGTTTAAATCCGAAGCAGCAAGTCCTAGTCCATGTCCATAATTATTTATGCCATAGTTTTTCGAGAGTTCAAAAAATCCTTTATCTCCTTGGTTGCGATATAATTTATCTCGTTCTTCTTCTAGAGACTTATTTTTCTTTCTTTTAATATCACTAATCGTAAGTTCATAATCTGTAGGATGATTCGTAATGTAGCAATCTAAATCACCATCAAGGTCAATGTCTAAAAATACGGCATTTAACGATCGGCCAGATTCTGCTAGACCATATTTTGAAGCAGATTCAGTAAAGGTTCCATCTTGATTATTAATAAAAAGCTCATTTCTCCTGAGTGCTTCATCAGTGATGCTTGTGCCTCCTTTACAAACATAAATGTCAAGATAACCGTCCGCATTAATATCAACCATATTAACGCCATTTGACCATCCTTGGGTCACAATGCCTGCCTTTTCACTGATATTTTCGAATTGGAGTTTGCCCTTATTTAAATAAAGTGCATTAGGTACTTGATTACCCGTAAAGAAAATATCTTGGAGTCCATCGTTATTGATATCCCCGATTGCTACCCCGCCGCCGTTAAATAAATATTGATCTGTCTTGAAATTTTGCGCTTCTGTAGAGATAATAGTATTCACAAAATCTAATCCAGATTTATCTGCTGAAACAGGTTTAAGCAAAGCTTGGTTAACATTATGGTCGTTAGTGGAGACTGACTCATTAGTCGTAGGTGCATCATTGGCACAAGAAAAAAACAGTCCACCGAAAATTAGTAAAAGAGTTACATTCCTAATCATGAATAGCTTACAATTTGACGCGAAATTACTATAAATTTATCAAGCTAGATGGATATCTATTAGACTTTTAAAGTTTGCCATTTACCTGTTCTCAGATAATATATTGACATAGCTATAATTAGAAGCCAATAAACAATTTCGCTTGCCCAAGCCCATTCGATGCTCAGATTGCTATGGTGTATGACAAAGTATATCAAACCTAAATAAACCACCAATCCTATGCTCTGTAATTTTAAGCCATACAAAGTTGCACCTGTTCCTGTAAGACCATTGAAATAAATAGCTGCCACTGAAAAAATGATCAAGATGACGATGAGCACATAAAAAACATTCTGCGCATCCGTTATCAAAGACATGTCTTCAGAACCCAAGAGCGGGTATAAAAAGAATTTAGGGAAAATCAAGATTGGCAAAGAAATCAGTAATGTTAAGCCCAGACTTACCTTACTGGTTTTAAAAATAATGGGCATTACGGCATTCCTCTTTTGATTGCCAATAAATCCTGACACATGAGAATTGATGCCTGTTGAAAAACCCCAAATGGGAATAGAACAAATGAGATAAACGATTCTCGCTAGATTGGTAATCGCTAATTCTCTTTCACCCATATTTTCAACCAAACTAAAAAACACAAACCAACTACTCATACCTAAAACACCTTGCATCACCATAGGCGAAGAGATAGAAACCATATTCTTAATTAAAGGCCAATCAAACTTTGGCAATCGAAACAAGTGATACTTTCGAGCCTCTTTATCAAATAAGATGTATATGATGAAACAGATAAATGCAATGATCTCAGATAAGGTACTAGCCAAGCCTGCACCTGCAATTCCCATAGATTCAATTCCAAAATGCCCAAAGATTAATATGTAATTGAGAAAAATATTAGCAACTAAAAGTATGATCGTGTCTACGATAATAAAGCTGGTCCGGACCACGCCAGTGTATAAGGCCACAATGGCTACCCCCATATAACTAAAAAACACACCATAGGCTCGGTAGTCGAGATAGTTAATACTCTTTTCCAATATTTCAGGAGAGTTCACAAAGATCCCAAAGGCAATTGGAGCTAGAAATTTCATTGCCAAAAACATGATTACGGCTAGTATAATTTCAAAGTATACCATGGCGTAGAATGAGGGACCAATGGAGATTAAATTGTCCTCTCCATACCTACGTGCAATGATAATTTGACCTCCTTTGGAAAACCCAAAACCAATAGCTGCAATGATTAAATAAAAGACACCAACAAAACCTATTGCTGCAAAATCAACTTCGCTAAGATGATAAAGGAATACACTATCAGTAAGCGCAATAATATTTTGGACTGCACTTCCAAGCATTAAAGGAAATGACAAACTAAAAATTTGTCTATATGAAGTATTTAATGTCAAAAGTTAGCGTTATAGTTCTTACCTAAATGATATGATAATAGATTAAATTGCGTTCACAATGTAATTAAATGAAACCTCATGAGAAAATTCAATTCAGATTTTAAAGTGCTTTTTTATTTCGCAGCCCTAGCATTGTTTAGTATTGGCTGTCAAGATCAAAATTCAGAAACTTATATGCTTAAAGAAAGTCAAATGTTCAGCAAGATGGACATTAATGCTCCATCTCCGAAAAAGGAGGCAAAAAAAATGTCCATACATGGAGATGAAAGAACAGATAATTATTATTGGATGCGTTTGAGTGACGAGCAAAAAACTGCAGAGACACCTGATGCGCATACTAGTGAAGTTTTGGATTACCTCCATGCAGAGAATGACTACACAGCTAAGTTGATGAGCCATACAGAACAATTACAAGATGAACTGTTTGAGGAGATTAAAGGAAGAATTAAACAAACTGACTTGTCTGTGCCCGTCAAAAGAAATGGCTACTACTATTACAATAAATATATCGAGGGAGGAGAATATCCTATTTTTTGTAGAAAAAAAGGAAGTCTTGATGCAGAAGAAATCATCATGTTTGATGCGAATGAAATGGCAAAGGGCCATGACTATTATAATCTAGGTGGCATTGCTGTGTCCGATGACAATACCATTGCAGCTTATGCTGAAGATGTTGTAAGTAGAAGAATTTATACCATCAGATTTAAGAATCTTGAAACAGGTAAAAATTTAGATGATGTGCTTACGAACACAACAGGTGGAACTGTTTGGGCTAATGATAATAAAACCGTTTTTTATACCGTAAAAGATGATGCTCTAAGATCTTTTAAAATATTCAAACACAAATTAGGTACCGATCAATCTGAGGATGTAGAAGTTTTTCATGAAGCTGACGAAACATTCAGCTGCTATGTTTATAAATCAAAATCTAAAAAATATATCATCATTGGTTCCTATCATACTTTGATGGCAGAGTATCGCTATGTAGACGCAAACACTCCAGATGATCCATTTACAGTCTTTCAAGATAGAACCCGAAATTTGGAACACAGCATTGCACACTATGGAGATAAATGGTATATCAGGACAAACAAAGATGCCAAGAATTTTAGAATCATGAGCTGTCCTGTCGGTAAGACCAATCAATCAAACTGGGAGGAAGTCATACCTCACAGAGATGATGTATTGGTCGAATACATGGATATCTTTAAAGATCATCTTGTTATTGGAGAACGCGTTGATGGAATCAGTCAGATTAGAGTTAAAGCTTGGGATGGAGCAGATCATTATATTGAATTTCCTGAAAAAGCATTCATTGCTTACACCTCTGCAAATCCAGAATTTGATACGGATATATTAAGAATTGGTTATCAGTCTATGACAACTCCTAATTCTATTTTCGATTATAATATGAATTCCAAGGATAGAGAATTATTGAAGCAGCAAGAAGTATTAGGTGACTTCGATCAAGCCGATTATGAATCGAAACGTGTCTTTGCTACAGCAAGAGATGGTGCGAGAGTGCCTATTTCAATTGTGTATAAAAAGGGCACTCCTTTGGATGGTACAAGTCCGTGTTTGCTTTACGGATACGGCTCATATGGCAATAGCATGAACCCAAGTTTTTCTTCAGCACGTTTGAGTTTATTAAACCGAGGGTTTGTATATGCAATTGCTCACATTAGAGGTGGAGAAGAGATGGGTAGACATTGGTATGAAGATGGGAAGAAATTTAAAAAGAAAAATACTTTCACGGATTTTATTGATTGCGGGAAGCATTTAATTGCTGAAAATTATGCAGATGAAAAAAGATTATTTGCCATGGGCGGATCTGCAGGTGGACTTCTTGTAGGAGCTGTCATTAATATGGAACCAGATATGTGGAAAGGTGTTATTGCTGCAGTTCCATTTGTGGATGTGGTAACAACTATGCTTGATGAGTCAATACCGCTTACTACTGGAGAATGGGATGAGTGGGGAAATCCTGCTGATGAAGAATATTATAAGTATATGCTTTCATACAGTCCATATGATAATATTGAGGCAAAAGACTATCCACCACTTTTAGTTACTACTGGGCTTCATGATTCTCAGGTTCAATATTGGGAGCCTGCTAAATGGGTAGCAAAATTAAGAGACATGAAAACGGATAGTAATCCACTCTTACTTAAAACTGAAATGGAAGCAGGACATGGTGGTCAATCTGGAAGATTTAGAAGATTAAAAGAAGTCGCTATGGAATACGCCTTCTTTGTGGATCTTGCAGGCCTAAATGAAACGGTAAAAAATTAATCCATAAAATTCATTGGTGCGTATAAAAGCGCATCAATGAATTATTTCATCTTCAACACCATTCTTCAGGATTCCAATTCCTGCAGCTTCAACTTCGACTACATCTCCCGGCACTAAATAGATAGGTGGATCAAATCTTGCCCCTGCCCCATTAGGTGTCCCAGTTGAAATCATATCCCCAGGTTTAAGGGTCATGAATGTTGATAAATATGAAATGATATAATCAAATGGAAACATCAGATTTGAGGTATTATCATGCTGCCTGATTTCTCCATTTACTCTAGTTTGAATAGGTAAATTATTAAAGTCTTCAAACTCATCATAGGTCATCATCCAAGGTCCTATAACTCCTGATCTTTCAAAATTTTTGCCTTGCGTCACATTAAACTTTGCATGGCGAACCCAATCTCTAATCGTCCCTTCATTCATCAATGTGAGACCTGCTATATGCTCTAGTGCACGCTCTTTGGGTATTCTTCGTCCTTTTTTTCCGATTACGATTACGATCTCACCTTCATAATCTAATTTATGAGATTCTGGTGGTCTTAAAATATTTTCTCCATGACCTGTGAAAGAGTCCAAGTATCTGAGAAACAAACTTGGATATTTAGGCAATTCGGATTGATCCTTATACTCCGCATTTCTTTTAGCATAGTTTACCCCTATGCAAGCAATTTTTTCTCCTGTGATGATGGGTGGCAAATAGCGAATTTCATCTTCTGAGTAAATAGGATTTAAATCGGAGGCAATCTTTTTAAGTTGATCCAAGGCTCCTTCATTTAACCAATGCTTTAAATTCTGACCATGGATTGCTCCAATATCAGTGAATCTTAATTCATCACCTTCTACTACTGAACCGTAAGTTAACCGCTCCCCTACTTTATAAGTCAAAAATTTCATATGCTATTTTCGTATTCAATGGAATGCAAATTTGGTTAATTTAGTTGACAAAGAAAATTAAGTTGTATGGATAGAAGAATGTTTAATAAATTATTGCCCTTGGGATTAATACTACCCAGCTTTACTAATATTTCTAATCCATCATTTGATTCGATCAGAAAATCCGCTGTTTTAAAAAAAGGTGATTCGGTGGGCCTCATTACTCCAGCTGGGCCCATTAATGAAGCACGCCTACAAAAGGCCATTAACAATATGGAATCACTAGGCTTACGAGTGATTCACAACGCTACCGTTTTAGTAAAAGACGGATACTTAGCTGGATCGGACCAAATGCGATTGAAGGATCTTCACGACATGTACAAAAACCCAAAAGTAGATGGTATTTGGTGCATTAGAGGGGGTTATGGAACGACTAGAATCTTGGATCAAATAGATTTTAAATTGATTAAATCTAATCCAAAACCCCTTATTGGATATAGTGATATCACGGCCTTGCTCAATACGATTTATCAAAAAACAGGAAGTCCTTGTTTCCATGGCCCAGTAGCGAGCAGCACTTTAACTGATTATACTAAAGCCCATCTTGCTCCTCTTTTTGACAATGAAACAAATCATAAAATTCGACTTTCAGAAGAAAATGAGATAAGAGGAAAAGAAGACCCGATCTATGCATCTTTCGTCATTAATCAAGGGGTGGCAAAAGGCAAATTGGTTGGTGGCAACCTTTCATTGCTCTCTGCACTAATAGGCACCAAACACTGTGTAAAAACCAAAAACAAGATTTTATTTATTGAAGATGTTGGAGAACAGCCCTATAGAATTGATCGAATGCTTAGCCAAATGATATCAGCAGGTTCATTTAATAATGTAGCTGGTGTTGTCTTTGGTGTTTGCTCTGGATGTGAAAGATCGAATGAAAATTCTTGGACCTTAGCTGAAGTAATTAAGGATCGGATGTCTGCACTAGATGTTCCATGCATGTATGGATTTTCATTTGGTCATATTGATCACCAATGTACTTTCCCTATTGGTGCAGAAGCCATCCTAGATACCACACATAAAACCATCACTTTAGTCCATGACTAAAAGTCCGAAATATTGATAAGCTTTTTTTGAAAATGTCGATCTCCAGAAAAAATATGCAGAAAATATACACCTCCAGCTAACTCGGGTTTGGACAATTGGTATTCTTTAACGCTAGAGGTAATAATTTCTTCATGAACCAATCTACCTGAATAGTCAAACAATTTCAGCTGTGCATCCTCATTCAAAGCCTTATCAAAACTAATCTTCCAACTTGCGTTCTGACTAGGATTTGGATAGACTATGAAATTATTTGCTTCGGGATAAACGGTAGAAGTGAGTCCAGCCTGAGTGCAATAATTGAGTCCCCATGAATGTAGTGTTCCACCATCTAAGTTTGCTAGATCATCAATAATTAATTGCCATTCTCCAGTTATGGTCTGACCGAAAAAAGTTGACATATCTTCAACACTGGAGTATGATTCATTGGTATTGGGTGGACAAGGAGCAATAATAGCTGAGGTAGGTTTAAAGCCGCATCTTATTTCTTCCATATCAGTTTGATTATTGCAAGGTCTTTCCATCAATTTAATAAAACTACCCTCTGGAGATCTTAGGGTAATATCCAAATCTCCAATCCATGAATGATCGATATCGAGATTAACTACTTCAATATTGTCAACTGTTCCAAGTTCATCTATAAAAATACTACTGACTGTCGAAGCTATCTGTGGACCAATATCAAGGTCTAAATTTGCCTTCATTTGTTCTTCACATATAATCGCCGCAGTTGTGAAAGGCAATACCTCTGACCAAGGACCAGCTCCACAAAAATTATCCGCTTTTAATCTTGCAAAATAATCTGTCTCCGGATCTAAGGCTGTAATAACTGCATACGAGGGACCCGTGATATCACTTTCTTGAACTACAACATTTGCAAAGTCTTGATCTTTCGCCAACTGGATTTGATAGGAATAAATACCGGATGAATTCCAAACAAATTCTGGAAACACGCCCGTAGTGGAATTACCTACAGGAGCTAAAATTATTGGTGTTTCAGGCACATCATTTGAAATAAATAATTTTAGGTTTTTCGCATTACTTTTTGAGCTATCATAAGCTCTAATTTGAATCTCATACAAATCAGCTTGAATGCTGTTATCAATGTTCAAATCAACGACAACCTCGTCTCCTACATCATAAGGACCTATAGAGAAATTTGCTGTAATTTCAGATGGAAGATTTAAGATTTCAATATATGTATTCCCGTTATTAAAGCCTTGCCCTATGTTGGCAGTAATGGTAATGGATCCTGGCAAACAAACTTCATATTCTTCTGCATTCAGAACGATCTGAGCAGAGCAATTTAATCCATCCAATGTAAGCTGTCCTGTGTTCAATGGATCTAACCAGTCTTTTAGTCGGTTGAGCGGACTTCCTCCACCATCCCAAGAGGCTGCCAATCTTCCGTACCAATCACTATCATCATTTCCACATGCTGCAAAGCCTGACTGCAATTGGCCAATCACCTGTCCTGCCATATTAAATAGCGGAGATCCAGAGGAGCCAACTTCTGTAGTTCCAATATCCCAATCTTCTATCATAATATGCGATTCTGACGGATCGGGAAAATCATCTTGATTATCTGTAATGAAAGATGGATCCATTTCAAAACTTATTCTTTTTTCATCTCCATTCGGATGATGAATGCAAAAGGATCCATTGGGTGCAATATCTTCTTTACTCCATCCGGCATAAAATGGTAGATGACTAGGCACCACAGGATCGTCTAATTCGACAAGGGTAAAATCAGTTGGATCATATCCTGCTAAATAAACTGAACCTGTATTTATCTTATCCAAGGGACCATCTCCTGATGTGCCACTAGCTGTGGAACCCGGCAATCTGCAGTAGGAATTTTCATAATTCCAATAAACCACCAAGGAGGGTGCTTGTGATGAAAACTCAACACAATGATTGGCTGTCATAAACAAAGGCTTACAATCTTGATTGGTATTATTTATCAAGAAACCAGTGCACTGTGTATTTCCATTAACGGTGATATAAGCTACAGAATTAATCTGATCCCTGTAATCATCTACCTCTTCAAATCCATCTGCTGCGCTGCAGATTACATCCAAGTTGCAGCTCCCAGAATTTTCAGGAACAAACAACTCTTTGAAAGCATGATTGATTGTTGAGATCTCTAGATTACAAGCATAAATTTTATCACTTTCGATGTGTAGTTCAACAATTATTTCATCCGCATCCAAAATTGGGGTCCATAATTGGCGATGTGAATCATTATCCATAGAACTGAAAGGACCTAGGATTCTTTTTCGATCCATCGTATAAATAAATAAGTTGGCACCTTCAGGAAGATAAAACTCAGAAAAACCAAGATTTAGAGATACAGCATCTTCAGAAAATATGCGACATCTCCAAACATCTATTCCATTGGGTCTTTTTTCCCAAGTACCCGCATTTTTCAAATTAAGCTGAACCTCAAATCCATGAGCAAATTTTTCAGCTCTTCCTTTTTTACTTTCATTTTGATTTTGAATAAAGGCCTGTTGATTGTCAAATTTAGGAAGCGTATATCGTTCCAAATCAGATATGGGAGTGATGTCCTCTGCAATACTTTGGGATATCAGCAAGGGAACACTTAAAAATGAAATGAGGCTAAGAACAAAAAATTTAGATATGGTTTTCACGTGGTAAATTTTGTTTAAAATACAGTTATTTCGGTTAACTAAAAGATAATAAGCTGACAATTCAAATTTTAATAAATCGAACTTTCGTCTGTGATTTGGATTACAAAGGTAGTCGGATGCTTCAGTGTGTTATTAAGCATCCAAATTGATTATTAGAAGGGTATTCTATTACAATAACAAAGATCAATTTGATCATCTTGTAAAAAATTACTTAAAGCGATGTTAAACTAGACATCGCTTTTTTTGTTTATTGCATGGCACATAACCAATGACATGTGAAGTATCTAGAAATTTTCTATAACGGGTACAAGGATTATGCTTCTTATTTGTGGAATGAAATAACGCATCCGCAAGCTAACAATTACTTCTATTGGCTTATCGCAGTGTCACTTTTCTTCTTTTTATTGGAGTGGTTAAAACCTTGGCGTGAGGGTCAGGCTAAGTTTAGGAAAGACTTTTGGATGGATTTCTTTTATATGTTTTTCAACTTCTTTTTATTTTCCTTAATTATCTATAATGCAGCTTCTGATGTTGCAGTTAATTTCTTTAATGACATCATTCTTAGTATATCAGGATTTAATTTACAAAAGCTTAATCCACTAAATACTTTTCCTCTTTGGGCTATACTACTAATTGGATTTATTGTTCGAGATTTTGTTCAATGGTGGATTCATAGATTATTGCACAAGAGTAAAAGACTTTGGGAATTTCACAAGGTTCATCATTCGGTCGAGGAAATGGGTTTTGCTGCGCATTTAAGATATCATTGGATGGAAAATGTTGTCTACAGAACTCTAGAGTATATTCCACTTGCGCTCCTAGGAATTGGTTTATATGATTTTTTTGTGATACATATTTTCTCCTTAGCTATTGGTCATTACAATCACTCTAATATATCCATTAAGGGATCTGTAACTGCAGGAATTCTCGGTTTATTAGTTGGAATTGTGGCAGGATTCGAATTCCTAGGTGTACAGTGGAATTTTGAAATGGGAATTTTGACAAGAATTATCGTGGTATTTGGAACGAGTATATCTTTTGCTATCCTGCTTGGGCCGATTATGAAAAAACTCTTCAACAGTCCAGAAATGCATATTTGGCATCACAGCTTTGATCTTCCGGAAGGAAGGGAAACAGGTATAAACTTCGGTCTTTCTTTGGCCATATGGGACTATCTCTTTGGTACTGCTTATGTGCCTCATTCTGGAAGAGACATTAGACTTGGATTTCCAGGTGTAGAAGAATATCCAAAAAGCTTTCTACAACAAAATTTACACGGTTTTAAAAATCGAAATTAATCCTCTTTGGGCTCTTGTAATATTTTTGTCTTCAAACCAAAATGCTGAACAAAGGACATCATCTGATTTGCAAGTTCTTCGTTTTTTGTTGACTTGAAATACGTCTCTGCCATAGACTTGAGGGTGTAATAATAAAATCGATCCATTTCAATTACTTGCATCTCTTTGGTCCAAAGATCCATTTTAAGTGTGTCTTTCGAAGCCTTATCAAATATGCTTATAAATATTGCTTTGCTTTCTTCTGCTTTAGATTTAGTACCATTGGCTTCAGTAAACCATTTTAATTTATTAGGAATTTTATCCTGATCTAAGCTGACTTCGATTTCTATTTTATTCTTCATATCAATTAAACTGATGATTTTCTATTTTTACTGGATTGACTTTATATCCATCTTGCTTCAACAAAGCTATAATTCCTTTCTTTGCTCCTAGGTGTGCTGCACCAACAGTAAAAAATGAGCGGTGGTGTTTCATGGAGTCTTTTATTTTATCTGCCATTAAAATATTTCTATCATACAGCATGATCTTACGTATTCCTCCTAATTCCTTCGCACCAAATTTAGCAATTCTGTTGACATCCTGAGATTTATACAATTTGATCATTTGGTCAAATGCTTTTCTCCATTTAGTAATCTTGCTTACTCCTTTAACAAACAAATTCACCTGTTCCTTCTCATTTAATAAACCTAGCACCTGCATATGTTCATCAAGGGACTCTACCCCATCCATTAGTTTATTTTGTGATTTTGCATAATTCCACAAAAATTCATCTTGATTGGGCAAAAATGACTTTTTTAATATTTGGTCTGAGATGATTTGATTTATAAGTATAGGATGCAAATTGCTATAGTGCATTATTTCAAAGTTAAAAGACTTTAATAGCTGCTTCCTTAATTTGGCAAATTTCTTCTCAGAAATAAAGTCTTGGATTCGCTTTCCATCTTTCATCAAATGTAATTGACCACTTGATGCTTTTCTCAATTCATCAAGATTCGTTTCACCTGCAAATAAATCACATGCATCAATATAGGGTTTGATGTATTCACATAAATATCTAGTATAAGGATGTACTATGTGAATGGTACCAAAGAGATAGGCATGATTTCCTTTAGGATCAATGATTTCCCACAGTAGTGTTAGCTTCTTCTTTTTCAAAGCTAGAAGTAGCGCTTACTCATATTCATACGGAAGCGTACGAGAATTTTTAACTGTAGACAAGGTCATTAAAGTTTTAAGCCTTTCTATCTGTTCGATTTGTGAGAGCGTTTTGAAAAGAATTTTTTCATAACTCGGAATGTCCTTACATACAATTTTTAAAATCACATCAGCTTCACCTGTAATGATAAAACACTCAACGACTTCCTTTATGTCTTTAATCTTTTCTATGAAATGTTCTAATGCATTTTCTTTTGCCCAAGCCAAAGAAACTAATACGAAAGTTTGGACATTCAATCCCAGAGCTTGGTTGTTAATCACAGCATGGTAACTGCTAATAATGCCAGCATTCTCTAACTTTTTTACTCTTTCCAGTGTTGGTGCAGGAGATAAACCAATTTTTTTGGATAATTCTAAATTGGTTATCTTACTATTTTCTTGAAGTATCTTTAAGATCTTCAAATCTAATCCATCTAATTTATCAGCCATTTATCTACTCGTTTGTAAAATATAATAATAACTATATAAACGAATTAATAGAATAATATTCTATTTCGTTCAAAGAAAAGTAGCTTTTATTCTAAAAAGTTTATGGAAATACCCCTAAACTATTATAATCATTTGAAATTTTGTTGATCGCAGTTACAAATGCTGCAGTTCTCAAATCGGTTATTTTTCGCTTCCTTTTATAAACTTCTTTAATTTGTTGAAAAGAACTGATCATAGTTTCTTCAAGTCCAGAGCGTACTAAATCTATTTCATCAGCTCCTCTAGTTAAAAACGCTTTCTCTTTGTCATTCACAGACTTTCCAGTCAATCGCTCTGTTATCCCAACTAAATTTAGATAAGTATTATGATCAAAGCGTTTTTCCATTCTTCCAAATCGCATGTGCGATAAATTCTTTAACCATTCAAAATATGAAACGGTTACACCTCCCGCATTAAGATACATATCTGGTAATATAACTACTCCTTTCTTCAGCAAGATTTTTTCGGCTCTAGAGGTAACAGGTCCGTTTGCAGCTTCAGCTATCACCTTAGCTTTTATGTTTTTGGCATTGCCAACATGGATTTGATTTTCAAGTGCTGCAGGCACTAAAATATCACATTTTAATTCAAGTGCTTCTTCTCTAGTTTTGAGTTTTTTAGCACCTGGATAATTTAAGATACTGCCTGTACTTTTTCTTACTTTCAATAACTTCTCGATATCAATACCATCTTCTTTATAGATGGCACCTTCTCTCTCTGACACACTGATAACTTTTACATCTCCTTCATGCTGTGAAATTGATCCAGTATACGAACCTACATTCCCAAGCCCTTGAATTACCATAGTTTTGCCAGCAATACCAGGTTCAAGACCAATGGCGCTCACCAAATCTTTATGCTCAAAAAATTCTTTTATTCCATAATACACACCTCTTCCAGTAGCTTCTGTTCTTCCTCTAATACCATTTTGATTTACGGGTTTTCCAGTCACACAACCAGCCGAATCTAATTCGCCATTTGCAAAGGTTTGATAAGTATCAAGGATCCAAGCCATCTCACGGCTGCCCGTTCCATAATCAGGGGCTGGCACATCTCTTCCTGGACCAATGAAATTTTTCTTAATCAATTCTACCGTATATCTTCTGGTTATTCTTTCTAACTCATCTTCGGAATATTTCCAAGGATTGATTTTCACTCCACCTTTGGCACCTCCAAAAGGCACATCAACTATAGCACATTTATAAGTCATCAAGGTGGCTAAGGCCATCACTTCTTCTTGATTGACATGACTACTATATCTAATCCCTCCTTTAGTAGGGTTTCTGTGATTACTATGTTGAACTCTATATGCTTCAACTACTTCAATTTTATTCCCAATTTTTACTGGAAAATTAATTCTGTAGACTGCATTACATAATTTAATTTGTTCTAAGAGTCCTTTTGGTAAGCCAGTGTGCACGGCTGCTTTGTCAAAGCTTTCAAGAACGGAGTCATAAAAGCCATGGATTTTTTTACTCATTTCCTATTTCCTTTTCAATTTTTGAAACTTTTCGTTCTAAGTAAATGAGGAAAAAAACTATACCTATAAAGATCAAAGCAAGAACGGCAACGACGGTATAAATCTTACCCGTACTTCGCAGAAAATCTGTATCAGCTTGAGCTAATATAGATGAGATTAGGACTAATTGTGCCAATCCTGTTAGGACAATTTTTTTAATCATTAAGTTAGTCGATAAAGTATTCACAAATTAGAGTCTTTTTAAGTTATCAAGAAGAAATTTCGTACTTTTTTATATCAAGTTTTTCTCTTATGGACTTTATTCTACTAAATAGATTTGCTATCCAAGCAGAAAATAATATCCATCCAATCACTGCAGGATAAAAAACTAGACGCATGGTATTGTCCAAGTCTTCTCCTCCCATTGCTGGGTTCCCTCCATTTCCAGGATGTAAACTATCAGATAAACGGGGAATTACAAATAAAAGTGGAACAAGTGCAATGAAGGCATATATATTATACACAGATGCCAATCTTTTCTTACTAGCATCATCATCAATAGACGATCTCAAAATAAAGTAAGCGAAGTAAATTAAAAGGGAAATGGCCGACACATTCTGTTTAACATCCCAACTCCATGCCCTGCCCCATGTATACTTTGCCCAAATCATTCCAGTAACCAATCCAAGTATTCCTAGCACTAAACCAACAGCAGAGTAAGAACTTGCTAGGTGATCATATTTATCTTCTTTCTTCCTTAAATATAGAAAGCTATATATCGCTGCAATCAATAAGATGATCATCATCGCAAACCACATCGGTACGTGATAGTAAAGATTTCTAATCGATTCTTGAAGGTTCGAACGATATGGAAATTGGATTCCTTCTTTTAGCGGTAGATTGCTTATGATATCCGACTGCCATGAATTAGCTGATGCATTTTCTGTTTGCTTCAAGAAAATAGCTGAAGGTAAAAGTGACGGACCATCAATATCATTATGAATGATGAGACTTAATTCAGTTACCTCCTTACCACCAGGTACATTGTTAGGCAAATTAAACCTCGCATCTAATCTCGTATTGTTTATTAAATTCACTTCACTAGCCGATATAGCAAAGACACTATCATACTTTAACCACACTCTAGGTTTTTGTTGAGCGTCCAGATAATGACTGTTGTATCCCGTGACTTTAAGATTTATACTTTGACCCGTTTCGCCAGTGATAGGATAAACTTCTAAGATCCCAGGTTTCAGTGGAACAAGAATTCCTGCAAAAATGGTGTATAATAAAATGAGTACAGCCAAAATTTTCCACCAGTGTTTTACCATATCATTAATTTTTCCAAATCGTTGAAAATAATACTAAGCTCATTGCTAATAAAATGACATCTATTCCACCCAACATGGCCAAATCAGATTGGTATTCTTCAAAAGGCAGGGGTGTAATCATTGCTTCGTTAAGTTTAACGCTCATTATGGATAGTTTAATGCACAGCATTAAAACGGGTATAATAATCGGAAAACTCAAAAGTGTCAAAAGCACACTACTATTATGAGCTTTAATAGCAATGGCTGACAAAAATGAAAATACAGAACCGATTCCTAATGAACCCAAAACTATCGCAGTGATAAATAATTTTGGATCTATTATTTCTGGACCTGCAAGCAATTGAAATAAAGCGTAAGTGCCAAAAGCGATCAATAATAATAAGATGATATTATAGATCAATTTGCTTATCAAGACAGTTATAGGATCTGTTAAAGTATAATAATATAAATGCCGCTTCCCACTTTCTTGAACAAAACTCTTTAGAATGGCATTTTGAGCAGCGAACAAGAATATGATCCAATATAAAATGACAAATTCTCTTGGGTTAATTTGCTTGAAGGAAAAGAACACAATGAAGACAGTAGTCGCCACAAAAAGGAATATTCCTAATATGGCAAACTGTTGCCTGAAATCTATTTTCAGATCTTTCTTCAACAGTGCTACTAATTGATTATTCATTGGAAACAATATTCCGCTCAATTTACTAGTTTTTCTAAAGCTACACTGAACAGACTCCCTAAATATTACAATTGGTTGGGTATTAATTACATATTAAATTATTTCGTAATTTGTAATTAACTGATTAACTTTGTTTTAACGAAATTATTATTTATATGCTCCGTGTTATTTTATTAAGCTTCTTATTTATTTGCAGTGATATTGTTTATGGGTCGGAATTAAATAATGTTCCTCAATACCATCAGGTTTCTGCTGAATCAGGTGATGGTGTATATTCCATTTTAAGGAGATATAAATTATTAGATGCCAATTGCAACATTGCACAATTCTATGTGCTTAATAATCTTGATAAAAATAGCAGCTTAGTAAAAGGAAAGAAATATCAAATACCAGTTTTGATATTCCAATATAACGGACAAAGTATCCGGTCTACGATTGGAAATGATGACTGGGATAAAGCCGTTCGTATTCAGAAATACAATGAAATGCTCTTGTCAGAGGGGCTGAGAAAAACCAGTTATAGAGCAAGTAAAATATTATGGGTGCCATACAATGAGATGCATTGTGAAGGAACTACAAACAAAACCATAGCTGTAAGTAATCCTGTGGCAAAACCTAGTGAGAAAAAAGAAACTGTTTTCGTAGATCCATTATATGGCAAGGAACACGAAAAATTCACCTTAGTCTCTAATGATCAAAAAAATAAAGTATTCTACATCGTTAGTGGACATGGAGGACCTGACCCAGGCGCTATTGGTGCCTGCAGAGGACACAGCCTTTGTGAAGATGAATATGCTTATGATGTTGCATTGCGTCTTGCAAAAAAATTAAAAGAAAATGGGGCAAAAGTACATGTCATCATTCAAGATAAAAATGATGGGATTCGTTCTGAGGATATCCTTCCTTGTGACAAAGATGAAACTTGCTTGGGTAAAGCTCCGATTCCATTGAATCAAAAAAAGCGGCTGGCACAAAGAGTATATGCTGTGAATAGCCTATACAAGGATTATAAAAAGCAAGGAATAAGTGATCAATATTTTATTTCCATTCATATTGATTCTAGGTCTGAGAGCATGAGACAGGATGTTTTTTTCTACCACAGTCCTTTAAGTAAATCAGGTAAAAAACTAGCGACAAATATCCAAGAGACCTTCAGGGCCAAATACAAAAAGTACAGAACAAGCAGAGGCTATAATGGATCTGTTACTGCAAGAAATCTTTATGTATTAAGAAATACGCATCCAACAGCTGTCTTCGTTGAATTGGCTAATATTCGAAATGTAAATGATCAAAGAAGAATCCTCCCTCAGTCTAATAGACAATATCTTGCAGAGTGGCTCTATGAGGGTTTGACAAAGTAGCAATTCTTTGATTATATAATTTCTTGGGTATTGCTTATTTTAAGTACATGAAAACACAAGCACTACTACTCATTTTCATTTTCATAACTACTAATACTTTCGGTCAAAAAAAAGCTGATCTAGGTATTTGCATTGATCCTGGGGTGAGTTACATTGTAGACTACTTTAAAGAAGATTGGCAGCCCTTTCGCCCATCAGGATCATTGAACTTATTCATAGAAAAAAAAGGCTCTTCGATCAGCTATGGAACTTCACTTCAATTTATACACTTAAGGACTAAAGCGTATGAAGGCGATATATCTTTTACAACTGTTGACGCTACTGGCACAGTTGTGACTACCACATTTACAAATCAATCTGTGTTATTTAATAGTAATAATATTGGGATAAATTTTTACACCAGAATAAGTGTAAAAAAATTTCAGCTTAATCTGGGTCTACTGCCATACAAACAAATAACAGAGAAGGGAACTTATCTCGATGAAGATTTACTCATCGACACAAATAGTAGAAGCTATAAAACGATATTTGATATCTCGAGAGATTATGGTTTAGGATTGAAATTTGAACTTAGTTATCCCATTTCAGAAAAAATGAAAGTACGGTTTAGTGGTATGCAAACTTATCAATTTGCTAGAGACCCAGTTCAGTTTACCTTAGGGCTATCTTATCACATTTTAGAATTAGGCGGAACAGCTTTTTAATGCAAAAATAGCCCTTATTTCAATTACACAACAAAACCAAATCTTCCGTCTCAATTACATTAGACATATTTAATGCACGATCTCTAATGTAAATAGAATATCGAACGGTATCGAAAGGAAACTCTTCTGAAGGAGAACATGCCAAAGGGCCTCCAACTGGATAAGTACAACAACTTGAGGGCAGTTTGAAGCTTACCAAACCTGATATACCATTGCCCGTGCCTTGAGGAGGAATGAAAGGAATTCTAAATCCTGCTTCTTGAAAATTGGAGCGCAAATCAGTAATAAAAATATTCAGGGAATCAATGTCACCTAAATCTCCATCACCATCAGTAAATGAAAAGACCAATTCTGTAGTATCTTTGCCATTCTGTTCAAGTACAGTTTTGCCAAAACTTTCAAACTTAATCACAGGCTCTATGGGATACTCTGGTGCTTGTGTGCAAGAGAAGTACAATAGTGCTGTGCCAGTAAGCAGGAAACACAAAATATGATTTCGAAAAGATCGCATATTATTCATCTGATTGATACTATAACGAAGCAAAGCTTTGAAAGTGTTGCGCTCGAGGTATTTAAATATCAATTTACACATAATAGCCTATATAAGCAATTTGCATTGCGCTTTGGTAAAAACATAGACAATGTTACCAGCATCGATGCCATCCCTTTTTTACCCATTTCGTTTTTTAAGAGTCATGAAATAAAATCTGGAAAATGGACAGAAGAACAAATATTTAGAAGCAGCGGGACCAGTGGACAAATAAGAAGTACCCATCAAGTCAAAAATCTTGAATGGTATAAAAAAATAGCTGCGAATTGTTTTGAAGAAAACTACAGCAACATTGAAGACTGGTGCTTTTTATGTTTACTCCCCTCCTACTTAGAGCGAACTGATGCATCGCTGGTGTACATGTGTGAACACTTTATCAATCAATCTAAATATGCTTCCTCAGGGTTTTATTTAGATGATTTTGCTGCACTAAAAAAACAATTGGCTCTCAACAATGAAGATGGCACTCCGAGTATTTTGATCGGAGTCTCTTTTGCCTTGCTGGACTTTATAGAAACTGGCAAGATCCCTCTTGCTGAAAACATCCATGTCATGGAAACTGGTGGAATGAAAGGAAGAAGAAAAGAAATGAATCGTGAAGCGCTTCATGAAATTTTACAAGCTGGTTTTATGAAAGAAGCAATTCATTCTGAATATGGAATGACCGAATTACTAAGTCAGGCCTATTCAAAGGGCTCTGGTATTTTCAAATCTTCCAAATATCAACGAATCATTTGTAGAGAGATAACCGACCCAATTGCCGAAGCTAAAATGCACAAACCGGGAATTGTAAATATTATTGACTTGGCTAATCTAGATACCTTGTCATTTATTGAAACTGCAGATATAGGCATCAAGCTTAATGAAGATCAATTTAAAATAACCGGAAGATTAGATCAGGCAGAAATCCGGGGTTGCAATCTGATGTTAAACGATATTATCTAAGTCTTACTTTAATTCTTGTAGTTTATTCTTTGCTGCTGCTACGACCGCCTTGGTGTTTCCTACAAAAATTTCATCTTCCATTATAAAAACAGGTCTTTTCAAAAAAGTATATTCTGATAAGATCAATTCTTTATAATCTTTTTCTGTCAGCTCTTTTTCATGTAAACCCATAGCACGATATTTCATAGATCTTCTGCTAAATAAAGATTCGTAAGATCCTGCCATCTTTTTCATCAGTTCAAGCTGTTTTTTTGTGATTGCTTCGGTCTTTATATTCTGCAAAACAAAATCTTCTGTTAGCTGAAGTTCTTTAATTATTCTTTGACAGGTATTACAGTTAGCTAGATGAAATGCTATTTTCATGTTGTAAAATTCTAATATGCTTCAAAAAGAGCCCGAATATATATTAAATGATGATCAAAGCATTTATCATTTAGCCTTAAAATCTGATGAAATCAGAAATACCATAATCACAGTAGGAGATCCACACCGTGTGGGACGGATCAGCAGACATTTTGATGAACTCATGCTCGTCAGAGAGAAGCGAGAATTTGTCACTCATATTGGAAGGATAGGATCAAAAGAATTGATGGTAATATCGACTGGGATTGGAGCTGGGAATATTGAAATTGTATTTAACGAGTTAGACGCTTTGGCCAACTACGATTTTGAACAAAAAAGAAAAAAAGCATCGCATCGTACATTGCAGTTTATTAGAATCGGAACATCAGGAGCCATACAAAAAGATATTCCCATTGATAGTTTTATATTATCCAATCTAGCTATTGGAACTGATGGCATTATGCACAACTATTATCGCGATCATCAGCCTATTATCACAGCTTTGGAATCTCAGCTTCCAATTTATCAAAACAAATTATATGCAGCAGGAGCTTCCGATGCATTACTTGATCAATTCGCATCTTTGGGTGAAAACGGAATGTGCTGGACCGCATCAGGATTTTATGCACCTCAGGGCAGACGACTGTACAAAAATCATTTGACAGATGAGCTTATTGAAACATTAACTTCCTTCAATCACAAAGATGATCGATTCACTAATATAGAAATGGAAACAGCCGCAATTTACGGTTTTGCTCATTACTTTGGACATGAGGCCTTATCTCTCAATGCCATACTTGCCAACAGGCTTACAGATGAATTTAGTAGTCAGCCTTTAGCGGTTGTCGATCAATTAATTGAAAAATGTTTGGATATTTTAACTTAAGCAGAAACGCCTTTATTCTTTTGTTTTTCTAATTCTATTTCTTTCCTGCGCTGCATTTCATCATACAATCTTTTAGCAACACTCGGGGGATATTTTTTAAGCAATCGACGCAATTGAGGTCTTCTTTTCACATAAGGGATTTTGCGAATATCCACCTTGTCAAAATCTGCCAGGACCCCGATAAATTCACCTGTTGTTTTATAATATTCAACAATAGAGATCCCTTTGATTTTATAATATCTTGATATAATTCTATGACTCAAAGAGTCTGCAATATCGCCCATGGCCCATGCACCTTCAAAGTGATCAAATTGACTGCTGTGAAAATACTCTTGTGCTTTAAGTTGTGAAACTGTCCCAAAAAGAATTGCGGCGAGTAAGCAGAAATTTATTAGAACTTTCTTCAATGAATTAACTATTAGCGTTTTTATGATCTGCAAGAAATTTTTCTAATCCAATGTCAGTTAATGGATGCTTTAATAATCCAAGTATGGCTTTTAATGGGCAGGTCACAATATCAGCTCCAGACTTTGCTGCATTAACAATGTGTAATGGAGATCTGATTGATGCTGCTAAAATCTCAGTTTCATAACCTTGGATGGCGTATATCTCTGCAATATCTTCTATCAACTGCATTCCGTCCCAAGTGATATCATCCACCCTTCCAATAAATGGGCTTAAATAACTAGCACCTGCTTTAGCAGCTAGGATTGATTGGCCCGGAGAAAAGACCAAAGTACAATTTGTTTTAATTCCTTCATCAGTAAAAGTACGTATGGCTTTGATACCATCTTTAATCATCGGAACTTTCACAACAATATTAGGAGCTAACTGGGCAAGCGCTCTCCCTTCTTTTACTATCCCTTCATAATCTGTACTTATGACTTCAGCTGAAACATCACCATCAACAATTTCGGTGATTTTCACATAGTGGTTTAAAATATTTTCTTGGCCACTTATTCCTTCCTTTGCCATAAGAGATGGATTGGTAGTAACTCCGTCTAAAATGCCTAAGTCTTTTGCTTCTTTAATTTGATCAAGGCTAGCCGTATCGATGAAAAACTTCATGAATTTATATTATAGAATTAAAAACACATTAAAGGTAATGTTAATTTGATTAGTATAATAATACTAATAGTCTTCTGTGATAATATATAAGTAGGGAAAAATAAAAAAGGTGAGAAATCATATCGCACCGCTACAACCCATTACCCTTGCTGCATTTCTGCCCTGGGGGAGTTCACAGGGAGCTAGTCGCATGACCCTCACCAGCCGCAAACTTACAATGATTCATTGGAGTGTCAAAATTTTAAGTAATCTTTAAACTGTAACCATTCTTTATAACTAGGACATTTTGATCGAATAAGTATTTTTTTGCCTTGCACAGGATGTACAAAAGAGATGCTATGTGAATGAAGCATAATGGAATAATCATACTTTCTTTTGTTTGCTCCATATTTTCTATCACCAATAATAGGACAGCCCAAATTAGAAAGTTGGGCGCGAATTTGGTGTGGTCGCCCTGTCTTCAAATCTATTTTCAGTAAATGAATTCCATTAATGGTGGCAACGATTTCATAAGACAATTCCGCCCTTTTAGCTTCTTTATCACCTTTCTTAACCACCTTTACCCTATTGGATTTTTTATTTTTCACCAAATAGTCCACCAAGGTACCTTTCATCGGTGTTGGAAGCTCACTTACTAATGCATAATAGTACTTACTGACTTCTCGATCTGCAATCAATTTATTCATGCGAGTAAGGGCTTTTGAGGTCCTTGCAAACAACACCGTACCGCTAACAGGACGATCAAGTCTATGAACACTATTCAGAAATACAGCCCCTGGCTTGTTGTATTTATGCTTAATATAATCTTTTGCATAATCTAAAAGTGGGACATCTCCTGTCTTATCTCCCTGAACAAGCACTCCATTAGGCTTATTAAAGGCAATTAAGTGATTGTCCTCATAAATAACTTCTACGCTGTATATCTCCTTACCCACAGTATTTGAACATTTTACATATTAAAATTATAAAATATATATTAATAGCTGAAAAAAAGCTATTTACATATGGTGATTTTATTTAATATGTTATATATTTGAATTGTGTATAGTTTTGGTTATTAAAAAAATCGTTTTTTGCTCGAGAAAAGTCTCGGGCATTTTTTTATTCTTCCAAAGCTAAAACACGAAGATAAATAATTGAACATTACGAAACCTTAGTTTTAGTTGATTAGTATTTGACCCTGCTTGATCTCACAAGCAGGGTCTTTTATTTTTATACGTATTTAGGTCTATTATACATTTCATTTTTCTTGAAACATAGCTCTAAATTTTCATCAAAAAAAAAAGATCAAATTTATGCTCATTTCATGATCTACAATTTTAAGATTAAGTACTTTTGGGTTCATTATTTAATACTTAAGACAAAGAAATGATAATTGGAATTCCTAAAGAAATAAAGACCAATGAGAACAGGGTCGCAGTTACTCCAGCCGGAGTCATGGATTTTGTAAAAAGCCAACATAAAGTTTATGTTCAATCAAGTGCAGGTTTTGGTAGTGGTTTTTCAGACGAAATGTATATGGAAGCTGGTGCTGAAATCTTACCAAGCATTGAAGAGATTTATGACATTGCTGAAATGATCATAAAAGTAAAAGAGCCCATTGAATCAGAATATAATTTAATCAAAGAAAATCAACTGGTATTCACCTACTTTCACTTTGCATCCTATGAACCCTTGACAAATGCTATGATAAAAAGCAATGCAATTTGTTTGGCATATGAAACGGTTGAAAAAGCTGATAGAAGTTTACCCCTATTGGTTCCTATGTCGGAAGTGGCTGGAAGAATGGCTGTTCAAGAAGGCGCAAAATTTTTGGAAAAACCAGAAGGTGGTAGAGGAATTTTATTAGGAGGTGTACCAGGTGTACCTCCAGCTAAAGTTTTAATATTAGGTGCTGGAGTCGTAGGTACCCAAGCAGCAAAAATGGCTGCTGGTCTCGGAGCCTCAGTAACTTTATTAGATATCAGTCTTCCTCGTTTGCGATATTTGGCTGATGTACTTCCTGCGAATGTGACCACGATGTATTCTAGCGAATTCAATATAAGGAGGCTTATAAAGAATCATGATCTTATTGTAGGTGCAGTATTAATACCGGGTGCCAAAGCTCCAAATCTTATCACAAGAGAGATGCTTAAAGACATGAGAGCTGGTACGGTCTTAGTTGATGTCGCTGTAGATCAAGGAGGATGTATTGAAACGTGTAAGCCGACAACTCACGAAGATCCTATATTTATTATCGATGAGGTAGTACATTATTGTGTAGCTAATATGCCAGGTGCTGTTCCTTATACTTCAACTATAGCTTTGACAAATGCAACAATGCCATATGCTTTGCAATTAGCAAATAAAGGCTGGGAACAAGCATGTAAAGACAACGTAGAACTGGCAAAAGGGTTAAATATTGTGAACGGAAAAGTAGTTTATGAGGGTGTAGCTTCGGCATTTGATTTGCCCTATACACCCTTAAATGAAATATTAAGCTAAAATTTAATTTGTAATTAATTCCTGAAAATCGAATAACTGTTTCATTTTTATAAAAAAATCAATATATTAAGTTGTCTTTTATATTTTTCACATCTAGCTTAAATCATTTTATATATGAATATTACTTTTAGCGAATTGAGACAAATCAAACATTCGTTACCAACAGGTAGTGTATCTGCTATTGCTCAAGAATTAGGAATTGACGAACAAACCGTTAGAAACTTCTTCGGAGCAAAAAAATATGAAAATGGCCAAATCGTTGGCAAACATATTCAGCCGGGACCTGATGGAGGTATAGTTGCATTAGAAGACGATACAATTTTAAAAGTGGCACGCAGAATTTTAACTGAGACTGCAAGTCATGTTTAAAAATTAAAAAGGTAAAGTTGTTGTTGACTTTACCTTTTTTTTATTCCTTTATTTAAAGGGGTATTGCTTTCAAGGGTATTAGCTATTAAAAGAAGCTCTTAAATTTTGAATGATCGTTCAAATTTTAAGAGCTTTTTAATTTATTTTTCTTCAGAGCCAACTATTTACAATTTAATTCGTCTTTAGAGTATATATGTGAAATATAAAGATGAAACCTAATTGTAACACAACCGCCCAAATGCTTTTAAGCCCTAGAGAAATAGAAATTTCTTTCCTTCTAGTGTATAACTATAAACAACATGAGATGGCAAGGATTCTAAACATTAGTTTAGTTAAACTAGAAAATCTGTTGCTAAACTTATTTGAAAAATTCTCTGTAAAGTCAAGCATTGACTTTGTCAAAAGAGTATTTGAGTATGATATTTTACCCCCGCAAAAGCCAAGAATTTTAGCTGTTACCTCTGCCTAATCTTTGAAACCATAATAAGTTTATTTTAAACTTTACTGTCTTTAGGTCGGGAGTCATTTCCCGACCTTTTTTTATTTCAATGGTCAATTAAATAAAAAGA
The DNA here is from genome assembly GCA_937961455.1 of uncultured Saprospiraceae bacterium. GTDB lineage: Bacteria > Bacteroidota > Bacteroidia > Chitinophagales > Saprospiraceae > CALGNN01. Next base: position 22,344 of record CALGNN010000141.1, on the reverse strand, counting down.
ACACAATTCATAGTATGCGTCCGTGTACACAGACTCAGCATTCCTGATTATTAAGCTGCTTTCTTCGCAATAGCAAAAGGACTTCTGGAATGCATACATAATCAATTTTGTCTTGCTCCCCTCCTTCCCAACAAGCTCACATATTTTAGCAATATAAAATCCATTCAGATGGAGTCCTTCTTTAAAATGCGCTCCAAGTTTTGCATTTATAATGACATAAAAAATCCCATCTGGACTCAATAGTTTTTTAGCGCCCTTTATAATTTCATTCAAGCTTAACATTTGATCATGCCTGTAATGATTCTTTTCTTGATTTTCTGATAAATGATCATTTGAAAAATAAGGAGGGTTCGAAATGATTAAGTCGAATGACTTTTTATTGGTGTTTAAAAAATCTTGCATGGAAATGTTTATCATCTCAATTTGATCTTCTAATCCATTTATTTTGACATTCTGATGCGCTTCAAAAATACTTTGCTCATGAATGTCAATACCCGTAATCATTGCTGACGGAAATTTTCGCGCCATCATTAAAGCAAGAATCCCTGTACCTGTTCCAATATCTAAAACAGTATTACATTTTTCCATCTGAACCCATGAGCCTAAAAGGATGCTATCAGTAGTTACTTTTGCTGGACTAGCATCTTGCTTAATTACAAGATTTTTTAATTTGAAGCTTGACAATTTATATCGATTATATGTAAACTTAATAAAGAAAAAGAGCGCTAGAAGAACAATATGCAAACGGAATTAAATAATTTTCAATTCTTTTAATATCTTCCTTTAGTGAAAAAATACACAAAGCTTGTCCCTGCTTTTCTCGGGCCTATTGTTTTCTTTTTAATCTTAAAATATATTCATCCTGTTGGAATGTCCGAGCAGGCGAATGCAGTTTTGGCTTGTACAAGCTGGGTTGCTATTTGGTGGGTGTTTGAAGTTGTTGATATTAGTGTAACTGCCTTACTACCCATTATACTTTTTCCGCTGACAGGTGCATTAGATCTTGGAAGTACAACTGCTTCCTATGGACATAAATACATCTTCCTATATATGGGCGGATTCATCTTAGCAATCGCTATAGAAAAATGGAATCTTCATAAACGAATTGCACTAAATATTATCAATCTATTAGGGACAGGCATTGATAGAATCATACTGGGTTTCATGATTGCAACTGCTTTCATGTCTATGTGGATTTCAAACACTTCAACCTCAGTTATGATGCTTCCGATTGGCCTCGCCATCATTGCTCAGATGAGAGATCACCCTGATACACCTGAAGACGAAAATGCGATTTTTGGGAAGGCCTTAATGTTGGCTATAGCGTATAGCGCTTCAATTGGGGGAATGGCTACACTGATAGGCACACCACCTAATTTGGTTTTAGCAGGAGTCGTTCAAGAAATATATGATATTGAAATCACCTTTGCACAATGGATAAAATTTGGCTTACCCATATCCATTGCTTTATTGACGATTTGTTGGATTTTTCTAACACGATTTGTGTTTAGATTTAAAATGAATGGATTTCCTGGAGGAGCAAAAGAAATTCGTAAACTTTTAACAAAACTAGGAAGCTGGTCATATGAAGAGAAAACGGTTTTGGCAGTCTTTATCACAACTTCTCTCCTATGGATAACCAGATCTTATTTACAAAAATTCTTACCACCATTAGATGATACAATCATTGCAATGATTGCAGGAGTATCATTGTTTCTTTTACCATCTTCGAAACCAAAAGAAGCCATCATCACTTGGAAAGAAGCCGTTAAAATGCCTTGGGGTATTATCATATTATTTGGTGGTGGTATGGCACTGGCAGCTGGATTCCAACAGAGTGGTTTAGCCAATTGGATCGGAAGTCAGTTTGAACTATTGAAAGGCTTGCCGATATTTTTCTTAATTCTCATTTTAATTTTGTGTGTCAACTTCTTAACGGAAATCACTTCAAATTTAGCGACTACTGCTATGCTTCTTCCAATTCTTGCTCCTATTGCATTAGCCATTGATGTCCACCCATACATACTTTTGGTATCTGCTACTGTAGCAGCTTCATGCGCTTTTATGCTTCCTGTTGCAACTCCACCAAATGCTGTTGTATTTGGATCTGGTTATCTAAAAATTTCAGATATGATGAAGACTGGTATTTGGATGAATATCATTTCGATAATCTTATTGAGCCTTATCATATATTTTGTCTTAGCAAGTCTCTGGGGATTTGATCCAAATCAATTTCCCCAAGAATTTAGATAGTCAATTCCTTTTTATAATCACGCCTGGATAATTCTTTGTGAAACTTGCTTCTTCGATTACCACCATTCCATTTACTAGAACATGAGAGATTCCTTCTGCATAAGCATGAGGTGCATCGAAGCTTGCCTTATCCTGAATTTGTTCCTCATCGAAAATGACAATGTCTGCAAAATAACCTTCACGAAGCAATCCTCTATTTGCAATTTGAAATTTTTGGGCTGGAAAGGATGTCATTTTACGAATCGCTTCTTCTAAAAATAAGGTACCTTCTTCTCTAACATATTTAGCTAAGACTCTTGAATTCGTGCCATAAGCTCGAGGATGGGGATTCCCAACATCATAAGCTACTATACCAGCATCTGACGCTATCATTCCATATGGGAAAGACATGATTCTTTTGACATCTTCTTCACTCATCTTATGGTAAACCATCTGAACCCTAGTTACAGGTTCTAGTAAATCAAGTACCGTTTCCATCTCATCTTCAAGGCTTCCTTTTTTACCTTGCTTAATCGCTAGTTCTGAAATGTTCAGACCATTAATTTCTTTATCCCATGGACAATAAGCTACATAGGCATAAGCGTAATTTTCAAATCCAGACTTTGCCAACATCTCTCTCATCTCCTCTTTGATTTGCTTTCGAGTCTTTTTATTCTTTAATCTTGCCCTTCTCTCTTCGTCTGTACCTTCTCGAGCCCACTCTGGAATCAAGGTCGCCAGTCGCGTGCTGCTTGCAGTGTAGGGATATTGATCAATGGTAATATCCAAACCCATTTTTCTATAATCCACAATCATTTTTATCGTTTGCTCCGATGCTCCCCAATTAGATTTTCCACTCACTTTAAAGTGACTTATTTGCACAGGGATTCCTGTTTGAATGCCGATTTCTGCAGCTTCTTCTATGGCATCAAAAACTCGATGATCTTCATTTCTAACGTGTGACACATAAATTCCCCCTTCATCTTTTACTACTTGAGCCAAAGCCACGATTTCTTCTGTTTTAGAAAAACTGCCTGGCAGATAAATTAAACCCGTGGAAATTCCTAATGCACCATCATCCATGGCTTTTTTTACAAATTGCTTCATGGTCTCAAGCTCTTCAACTGTTGGGTCACGATCAACATTCCCCATAACCGTTCTCCTGGCTGTATTATGTCCTGTGAGACTTCCCACATTAAGTGCAAGTCCTATATTTTCAAGGTCTTTAAAATAACTTTGCAAATTGGCTTTTGAACCTCCACAATTTCCTGTCACAATACTAGTCACTCCACCTCGAATAAAATTCATGGCTTCAGGCCTAATGGAAAGTGAACCTTCAACATGAGCATGAATGTCAATAAATCCTGGAGCAACTATTTTTCCACTTGCATTAATTAATGTTTGAGCTGATGTGTGATCTAATACACCTATAGCCACAATCTTATCAGCTTTGATTCCTATGTCAGCTCTTATCCATGGGTTTCCTGTCCCATCCACGATCTTACCTGAATGGATGATGATATCATACTCTTGTGCTTCAGTAAAAGATATAGCAATGCAAAAAGCGAAGAAAAAACAGATGTATTTGATCATAAATGCAGAATTGGACAATTAAATAAAAATAATTTATAAAAAAATATTATCATAACCCATTGTTTTACTGATAGTTATAAAATATTTAAAAAAATTTAGATTTTCTACGCAACGTTTTGCAACTGTCAAGGGTAATGTAGGTAATTGAAATTGTTGCAATACGGCTTTGAAACTTAAAACCCGTATTTGAAGCCTGTCCTCTCAAGTTCAGGCTTCTTTTTTTGCCCCTAACTGAAAGCACCATTCTCATAATTCAAAAGATCATATTCTACCAATGCTGAAATGCATATTTTAAGCTTGTTTTTTATGTTCATTTCCTAAAAATACCCCTTTTGTGTACCCCCGCATAATGAAATTTCTTCGATAAGCCTTTCCAAATTTGACAATTAAAATGGTTTTGACATAGTATTGCTTTCAAATACGAAAAGTATTACGAGTACGTCCAAATTTTTTTAATCACAAAAAACTGTACAATGAAAATTTACCATTTTTACTTTTTACTCTGTTTTATAGGCATGGGAGTTTTCCCTCAAAATGCGTATTCACAGATTAGAAATATGACTGTTGAAGGGTCCGGCAACCAATATGCTGTGATCCATACCTCAAGTGTCGGCTCTTCTGAGGCCGGCATCGAATTAATAAGAGCCAATGCATTTTCTGGTTCTGACTACAAGTTGGTCAATGAAGGAGGCACTTTGCGAATCAGAAGTGGAATAGACAATTTCGCTACACAAGGAACTACCCTATTTGAATTGGGCAATTCGGGAAGACTCAATTTGGCAGCAGGATCTGAAGCTAATATTGGAAGCACTGGTGGGATTTTGACCATTGGAGCATTAACGGGTTTACATATTGCATATGATGAAAATGAAATCCTTGCTCGCAATGGTTCTGATGAAGCAAACTTACTTATACAGGCAGGCACATCAGGCAATACCTATATTAATCAGGCCGGCGGTAATGTAGCCATTGGTAGTAATTTTGCACCTGTAAGATTAAGCATCGACAATGGTACTGATGTTAATGTAAATGATGGAGGTTATCTATTGCTTGGTCGTGAAAGCACCTTAAGTGTAGCTATTGATAATAATGAGATAATGGCAAGAAATAATGGTGCTGGATCTGAATTACATTTACAAAGAGATGATGGCGATTTACTTTTGTGTGCTTTAGAAAATGGAAAGGTAGGAATAGGAGTTCAAAGCCCTGGTTCCTTACCAGATGGTGACTACTTATTAGCCGTAGATGGAGGAATCATTGCAGAAGAAGTTCGTGTTGATCTTTCATCAGATTGGCCTGACTACGTTTTTGAAGAAGACTATAAATTAAGATCGATCGATAACTTAAAGAAGGACATCAAAAACCTGGGGCATTTACCTGGCGTACCTTCAGCTCAAGAAATGGAAGAAGAAGGAATCAGTCTTGGCGCAATGCAAATCATCATGATGGAAAAGATTGAAGAATTAAGTCTATATGTGATTCAATTGAATGAGGACAATCAAAAGCTCGAAGCTCAATTGAAAGACCTCTCCAAAAAATAATTTCATACACTTAAAATAACTAACATGAAAAATAGAATTTTATGCAGTATGCTATTTGTATTTTTTGTCATTGATATACAAGCACAAACTGACTTTCAACTCTCTCAAGGTGTTTATAGAATTCCATATGAAAATGGCACCTCTGTTCAAGTAACGAGAAATCATTTATCACATACACCAGCAGGAAGAATTGATATGAGGGGAACAAGTGGAGGTCCATATACGCTTGTTGCTGCAGGACATGGTACAGTCAGATATGTAGTTGATAATTTTAATACCAGCTGCAATAGCTGTAGCTGCAACAACTACATTTGGATTGAGCACCCAAATGGCGAATGGACTAAATATTCCCATATTGAAACCAACTCTGCACTGGTAGATGTAGGTGATCTGGTATTTTCAGGAAGCAGCCTTGGAATTGAAAGTGATGTAGGATGTGCAAGTGGAGATCATTGTCACTTCGAAGTAGCCGTTCCAGATGATCCAGCAAATCCTATCAATGTTTCTTCGGGAGGACACATAATTGGAGACAACAGGATTCCTGTTATTTGTGAAATTCAAAATAACTTCTATGGTTCGGGTACGACGTATACAGCTGAAAATTGCAGCAATGAATGTTTTGGAAATGTCAACTGGAGTAATAGAAATGTTTTAGACAATGACATTGAAATCACATTTAGTGAAGAAGTGATAACAGCGAGTAATAATGTAGATTTTCAAAATGGTGCTAATGGCTTATTTCAAGCATCAAGCATTGTTTTGAGTCCTGGATTTCATGCACATCGTGGCAGCCAATTCATTTCGCGGATAGGAGATTGCTTTATTGGAAATTAGAATTAATGACTTAGTACTTGTGGATAATCCCATAAAACCACAAAGCCCAGCATCAAAATGCTGGGCTTGTTTTATTTTTACAAATCAACTTTCTACGTTACTGAATTACGATTTTAGCAACGTATGATTGATCTTCAGTTTTTACATGCATTACATATTTTCCCGTATTAAGCTGAGATAGGTCAATGCTTTGTCTATGAAATGCAGCTGAATTTGTTTCGTATACCATTTGTCCAACAAGATTATAAATTGTAATCTTTTGAATCATTTGGTCATCAGCCTTTATTTGCATCACTCCTTCAGTTGGATTTGGAAATAGGGCAATATTAGATTGCTCAATTTCTACGATATCAACTAAACTCCCCCATCGCTCTTCAAATTCTTGAATGAATAAATTGGCAATATCTTCATCATGAATGATTAAGGTATTTTCATCATTTGAATTTTCAGCAGCTGAACTCCAGTTGTGAGATCCCGTAACTACCATAGGATCTGAATTAGGCGAATTGGCATCAATAATAGCATACTTATGATGTAATATTTGATTCGGTTCATGTAGTTCAACCGCAACCCCACTACTTACAAGATAATCGTATTCTGTGCCTTGATCCCCTGCATTATCAATCATACCTCTCACATTAGCTCCTGCCTGATGTCTGTTTACCACTGCGGCTCCCAATTCATTCCTTGTGAAGGTCAATAGGGCAAAGTTTAAATCATCTTCTGCTGAAAGCACGGCTCTTTCAATTGCCTGGGTCGTATTATCTGAAGGAGAAAAATAGTTTTCAATCCAACGATCCCCAATAATAAAATTATGTGGCGTATTATTGGTTTTATCAGCACCAAACTTAACTTGAAAGACATTAGGAGTTGGATTTGAACTTCCCCACATTTCTTCAAACTCCCAAGTGTAAGCTTTAGCTAATGCCTCATCATGAATGATCAAGGTATTATTCAAGTTGTCACCAATTCCCGTTGAGGTAAAATTCATAGAGCCCGTCCAGACTTTTGCATCTAATGTTGATCCCGCATCTATGATCACAAACTTATTATGCATCAAAGCATCTACATTACCACTGATGAATGGAAATGAAGGAGTCGGATTTGATAAGGCTAAATTGGCAGAACCTACATTGGCGATATATCGAACGATCACTCCTCGATCGAATGCATTATTAAGTGCTTCTACAATGGTAGTCCTGTTATTATTCATGCCTGCAAAATCAATTGAAGTTTGAGCATTATCGATTAATGAAATCAACTTAGCTTCGATGGTTCCTCCACCAAGCCCATTGGCCATGATCCCATTAGAAAATGATTCGTCTACACTACCATTAAAGTAAACTTCGATCTCACCTGATGAAAGAGATTTTGTAGCATATACTTGAATGGTTGATTCTGCGTCAATATTTCCATTGTTAGAAACGGCTTGTGCATAGTAAAACTCACCCGGCTCTAAGCCGTCGATGACTATAGTGTGATCTGTCTTAAGACCAGCATCACTTACTTCTTGGTCTAAATTATCTTTGTCCAAACCATATCTCACCTTTGAGTCACCCATCTCGTTTGTTTGCCAACTCAATTTAAAACTGTTGTTATCAATTTCAGTTTGAACAGGATTTCCCAATAAATAAAAATCATCTACAAGGATGATATCTTCAGATCCTCTTGGTAACAATTGATAACTGCTCTGATATTGAGAAGCTATGCCCACTAATCTCACAGGAGACAATGGTATCGCAACTCCGTTTAGCGGATGCCCAGATCTAATGAATATTGAAAGAGGCTGACCATTAGCTGTAAAGTCATAACTACTACCTTGTGAAAACACGCCTCCTGCGTCATCAAAAATCACATTATTAATAGCCACTAATTCCCCTTCATCATCTTCTCCAACCTCAGAGGGCGTTAATAATAAGGGATCAGGAAGTGTCAATCCTGATTCGATCACACCAAAATCCGTAATGGGATCTAGCTCTAATAGATTATTGAATTCTTTGAGAAAACCTACTACTAAGATGCTATCTCCTTTCTTTACCGTTTCAGGAAAGTTAGGAACGGAACCTGATCCAGGGTAAGCTGCGATTCCTCCTGTAGCATCTTGAAGATATCTGATGATACCCAACTCTGAACCGTGGGTTACTACACCTCTGACGGTGACTTCAGTGCCAATAGGCATCGATCGAGCATCAGCAATATCTATCTGTGCAAAAAGAAATATGGGACTAGAAATAAAAAGGAGTGTGTAAATAAATTTCTTCATTTTTTTAGAAACTGAGAGTTAGGGAAGTATTCCATTGTCTTCCAGTACCAAAATGGACGGAAGCGGATCGAGCATCAAAACCATTATTGGCAATTTGAACAAAGCCATCATTGTTTCGAGCATCTGAAATATATGTCGTATCAAATAAATTTAAAATATTGAACCTTAGGCTTGCCTTTATTTTTCCAATGTCACGTGTATAGCCTGTATGAAAATTAAAGATCGAATAATCTGGAGCCTGCCAAGATTGTCTTTGTGCGTTTTCTAATTGTAAGGTTTCAGGTTGAAAATTAGCAAAGTGATTCCCAAAATAGGTCCCTGTGATTTTGGTATAAAAACCTTTGAATGGCGCCCATCTAACCTGTCCTCCAGCTTGAAGTTGTGCAGCATCTCCTACCTTGACTCCTGTGGCATCAAATTCATAAAACACATCTCTCCCGTTAGGCAATTGCACACTAACTTCTCCACCTGAATTCCAAAACCAATCTCCGACAGAGAGCAAACCATCAATGGTTAATTTTGAATTTGCCTTAAAGGCAAAATCAATTTCTATTCCTCTGTGAATTGCATCTATACCAGGAATGTTAATGGGGATTCTTTCAGAATCTGGATCACTGGGATCCAAAGGTACAGTTGGTGGTCTATCTAAAGGTTTATTCAACCAATTAGTATAATATGTATTGATATTATATGCTATTTTTTCATAACGTCCTTTATAGCCCAATTCGATCGCGCGCACTCTTTCATTTTCATAATTATTGAAAACTAAAAGTTCTTCTCCAAACCTATTTTGATTGATGACATTATTAAATCGTTGGGCCTTTGATAAATAACCCATATTCATAAACAAGTCTTGATTATCATTCAATCTAAAAGAGGCACCCGTCTTAAAGGTAAAGCCCGGTATGGACACCCAATCTAAGGAAGCATTCTTTACATAATCTTCTATACGATAAGATACATTTGCTCCAGAGAGGTTAACAAATCCTGTTATGCGATCCCATTCTTTTTCAGCTAAGGCAAAGACCCCAAGCCAACCAACGAAACCTGTATAGTCATAATCAAACCGATCACCTACTTGTAAGCCTTCACTTGAGCCACCTGGACTTCCCAAAAGATCATAAACTTCTCGATAATGCAGTCCTTCGTAATATCTTCCATCCACACCAAAACTAGTGCTAAAGCCTTCAGACCATGACTTCTTCAATGTACTCAGAAGACCTGTCCAAAAGTGATTATTGACACTTGCTCTCAAAAAATAATCTGCATACCCATTAGGATTAAAGAAGCTAGGCTTGTTAAGTTCAATCGCCTGATCGAAATCAACCAGTCCTCGATTAGGACCTTCTTGAACTGTCGGAAAACCTTTATCATAGTTAGCTGTTCCTCCACCATTCCCTAAAGAAAGGTAGGCTACATTCGAGATAAAAGCATCCTTATTTATTTGCCAACTATGTCTTAATGAAATTTGAGGTTTATGATAGAAATTTTTCCGCAATGAAAAAGCTTCGCCATCTAAGTAACCCCAATGTTCATTATGCTGCCTCCCCATATCTCTGAATGGTATTTCTTCCAAAAGAGTGGGATCAATTCCTTGACCAACAGCATAACTAGAATCTATTAAACCTAAGCCTACACTAAATGGTCTCTGTCCATGACTTTGCGGTGCACCAAAACCCTGCAAGGTTACGAGGTGGTTACCAATATATTTATCTATTCTACCGTAATAAAACCAACCTTTACTAAAGGTACCTCCTACCCATCCATCTCTTTCTTTGTATGATCCTGCAAATGAGAAGGCCCAATCATTTTTTAATTTTCCAGAAGAGACTCCTAGTGTTGTCCTTACGTAAGCATCATTACCGATTTCTTGTCTAAATCTGACTGATCTCTTACTATCTATACCTTTGGTCAAAATATTAATGGTACCCCCTACTGAAGGAATGGCAAGTTTACTAGCTCCTAATCCTCTCTGTACTTGCGTAGTTTTTGTAACTAAGTCGAGACCAAACCAATTACTCCAATAGACCCAACCATTCTCCATATCATTCACTGGAACACCGTCTAACATTACGGCCATGTTTCTCTGATTGAATCCTCGAATGGTAATCCTAGCATCACCATCTCCTCCTCCAGATTGTGTAGCATAAATACCAGGAGTGGAATTCAGTAACAAAGGCAAATCTTGAGCCGCCAATTCTTCTTCAATTTTCAATGTTGAAATATTGGAAAAGGCAATAGGCGTTTTTCTATCAATAGCGATATCAGCTGTTACAACAACTTCATTTAATACAAACGTTTTCAGTTTAATGGGCTTGTAAGTGTCTTCATTTAGATCTACATTTTCAACAAAACTATTGTAGCCTACATAAGACACTTCAATATCATAAACTCCTTTTGGAACCGTAATTCGAAAACTCCCATCATAATCAGACACAGTACCTGATGAACCAACTAGGATGCTAGCCCCAATCAATTCTTCGCCTGTGTCTCCATCAGTGATGATTCCACTGAAAGTAACATCTTGTCCACTAAGTTTTAAGCTTAATGCAATAAATAGAATACAGTAAGCAATGGGTTTAAACATTATTGTATGATTACAGGCTCTTGAAATACTTTAATATCATTTTGGTAGAGTGCTAGCATGTAATAACCTGGCTCAACATTGGGTGTAATAGACAATCTTGATGAGTTAGTTGATTGGCGAAACACTTCTTTACCGGTTACATCCCAAATAACGATTCGATCAAACTGTCCTTCGGCTTCAATTTGAATTCCTGATGCTACATCAGTAGGATTAGGAAATAAATTTGCTTCAATTTTGTGTAAATCGTCAATGTCAACTGCTAATCCACATTCTTCCGCTGGCGTTCCTTCACAACTAAACTCTAAAGGAATTGTAATAGGCAAAGTTGGGTCACATGTTGAATAATGTGCACCTAAATATTGAAAGCTATTTTTCCTATAGCTGGTCCATTCAGTTCCAGTAAAGCTTCCTCCTGATGCAAAGATGACATCACTTGCTGCATTTCTACCTTTTACTATATCTGCATTACGAACTAAGGTCTGGTCTTTTGTCAACCAATAACCATCTTCATCAATCCATGCATCTTCTCCTATCGTAGTTTCTGGATCCTCTCCAATTACACCAATGACATCTACCAACTCACTTCCATCAACTACTTCAGTTCCTTTTATTAAAAAGACTGCATCATTTCCATTGAAATACATTGCACGGTTTATTTCGTACTCAGGACATAGAAATACATCTGCTTTACATTGCAAATCATATTTAGAGCAATAAGTGTCCCCAAATACTGCAGCCGTTCCGTTTCCTGTTTCTTCATACTGTTCTGAAATGATGATATTTCCTAAGGAATCCAAAATTGGATCACCAGTAACAAAATCTTTAAGTGTATCTAATACATTGTAACCATTCCAAGCTGGTTTATCAAATTGCGAATCCCAACCAGCTACATCAGTGATATCAATTACAACAACAAAAACATCATATGGCTGTAATTCTACATCAGGCAATTGTACAATGTAAGCTGGGACTTGTGAAGGTGGTGCAGCAGTTGTGGAGCCATTACTAAATCTACCTACAGAATACCCAGAAAGGTTGATCGGAGCATTCGTTGGGTTATAGATTTCTAGGGCTTTATTATTTGCGTAACCTTCTACATATTCAGAGATAAATAATTCACTACAATCTTGAGATTGTAAGAAGAAGGTGCAAGAAAGTATAAGGGTAAAAGTAAGGTAGATATTTTTCATATATGATAAAGATTAATGTATGGCATAAAATTAACATATTGCAGTCAATTTTGTCTGTATTCCTGAATAATTAACCTATTCTTTTTATAAACGACAATTAAACTTGAAGCAAGCTCCACTTATCCTGAATGATGAATTTAAATATGCGTTAGATCGTATGGAAAAATCTAGCGACACCTTATTTATTACAGGAAGAGCTGGTACTGGAAAATCCACCTTACTGCAACTTTTTACTAGTACGACTAAGAAAAATGTTGTAGTGCTTGCGCCTACTGGTATCGCTGCTTTAAATGTGCAAGGTCAAACCATTCATTCGTTTTTTAGGTTTGCTCCACGCTGGTCTGATCCTTCAGCCGTTTACAAACTTAAAAACCATCATGTTTATTTAAAGATAGATACCATTATCATTGATGAAATATCTATGGTCAGAGTAGATATGTTGGACCGTATTGATAACTTCTTAAGAGTAAATAGAGGCAATCAGGAAGAAGCGTTTGGTGGTGTCCAAATGATATTTTTTGGCGATCTGTTTCAACTCCCTCCTGTCATAGGAACTCAAGAAGAAAAACAAATATTAGAGGCTAATTATGAGAGCCCATATTTTTTTAATGCCTTCGTAATGGAAGAGCTTCAATTAGAAATGATTGCATTAAACAAGGTGTACCGTCAAGAAGAGCGGCATTTTATTAAGCTATTGGACGCCATCCGTTTGAAACAATTGGATTATGATGATTTCATGGAATTAAATGAGCGAGCTAATATTCAATTTGAGGAAGATGATATTTTCATTTCTCTTTGCTCTACCAATGCAGCAGCTGAGGCCATCAATAGAAAAAACATGCAAGCCATAATGGCGCCTGAGGAGCGATTCCTTAGTGAATTGACTGGAGTTTTCGATATCAAAAGAGCACCAGCTCCGCAAGTTTTGTTATTAAAGGAAGGAGCTCAAGTCATGTTTGTTAAAAATGATCCTGAAAAAAGGTTTGTTAATGGAACCCTAGGCAAAGTCATAACAGCCACGAAAGATCTAATCAGAGTAGTAATACAAAGTGATAGATTAGATGAGGTCATCATAGATGTAGAGCCGCTTAGTTGGGACATGATCAAATATGAATGGGATGAATCTCAAAAATCTGTTAAAGCAAAGGTTACTGGTTCTTTTACACAATATCCACTCAAATTAGCGTGGGCCATAACCATTCATAAAAGTCAGGGAAAAACATTTGATAAGGTTTTTGTTGATTTAGGAAGAGGGGCTTTTGAATATGGACAAACTTATGTAGCACTTTCAAGGTGCAGAACCTTTGAAGGAATTGTTTTGGCAAAGCCATTGAAGTCCTCTGATATCATGGCGGATGAGCGAATCATTGACTATTATCAAGGATTGCGTTGATTGAATGATGGCTTCCTTTCCTCGAAATGGATTTATCAATTAGCTAAAAAAAAATGGAAGGATAAATAGCTACAATAATCAATAATTAATTATTTTGGAGTAACAGAATATTAAATAAATATGGCTAAGTCTAGAAGAAAAAGAAAAGCAGAAGCAAAAACCAAGAAGCAGGAAAAAAACTTCTTTATCATATCTTTTGTATCTGCAATAGTCATCATGGCAATATTGTATTTCATGTCCAGATAATTTTAATGAAGTATAATTTAGATCTTGCAATTCCAAGCAAAACTGCTTGGGTTGAAGCGGTTATAGCAGATTTTGATTCTTTCCTACAGGACCATGCGGATTGTGAAAGAAAGGCTTCAGCTACAGCTATGAGTTTTGTAGCAAAATATCCAAATCGCATAGAAATTCTACCAGAGCTTATTGAGATAGGTATTGAAGAGTTAGACCACTTTAAGCAGGTTTATGAGCTCATGGAATCAAGAGGAATACAATTAGCACATTCCATTTCTGAAGATTTATATATCAAGGGACTTATGAAACTTTGTCACTCTGGTATACAAGAACGATTCTTAGATCGTTTACTTATTGCATCAGTTGTAGAAACACGAGGCGCGGAGCGATTTAAAATGGTATCCAATCATGTTGAAGACGAAGGCCTCAAGAAGTTTTACAAGATGCTTTGGATTTCAGAAGCAAAGCATGGAAATGTTTATGTTAAAATGGCACTTAACTATTTTCCAGAAACTAAGGTCTATGACCGATTGCGCTGGTGGGTAGAAAAAGAGTCAGAGGTCCTGCATGCTTGCCCCATAAGAGCCGCTTTACATTAGTCGTTATGTGCAAACTAAAAAAAGCAAATTTATTTTTCTTATGTTTTATCTCCTATTTAATTCAAGCACAAGAAATCCCATTTGGGAATCCTTCATTTGAGCTTGACACCGTGAATCAGGTGTTGCCTGCTTGGTATTTTTTAGATATTAAAGGAGAGTCACCACCAGACGTCCAACCTTGTTGCTTTGATGTCATAAAACCAGCTGCTGATGGGAACACCTATTTAGGCATGGTGGCAAGAGATAATGGTACATGGGAGGCCATTTATCAAAATCTCGGTATTCCTCTCAAAGCAGGAAACTGTTATGAATTTACAGTTGATTTGAGCCAGTCATTTAAGTATGAATCTGTTTCTAGAACCAATGGCAAAGCTGCGAGTTATAATAGACCTATTCGATTGCTTATTTGGTCATCTAATAAAGATGGTGAGCATATTGAAAAATTGTATTCAAGTCCTGCGATAAATCATGCAGACTGGAGAACCTATACCATTAAAATTCAAGCTTCAGCAGATGTTCAATCTATTAATTTTGAAGCTTTTTATAATGATGACTTTCCATATAATGGACATTTACTTTTGGATCACCTAAGCTCAATTAAACAAATAGCATGCATAGATGAAGAAATCCCTCCTCTAAAATTTACAAAACAAGAAGCACAATCTATGGCAATGGATCTTCCATCAAACTTTATAAATCTTAGAAATTTTTTCTATTACGAAAGAGAGAAGTTTGTAGGTTCAAATTCCAATAAGATTGATTTAACTAAAAGCGAGTCTGGCAACTTTCCCGCCTACTTGGAATCTTCTGTGTATGATCTATATCGTTGGGCTGAGCTTGCTCGAAAAACGGAAAATGCTAAAATATTGATTAGGCAAGGCATTCATCCAAAAACGGGTTTAAATTTTGAGTCAGAAATGCTACAGTCCTTGATAGTCTATTATCTAGGCATGTTTGGCTTTGATCAGTCTAGAATTATATTTTCTTACGTTGAAAAAAGAAAGTACGGAAGAAGCAAATTCCCTGCTATTTTGTCCCTGCATTTTGACTAGTCGCCAAATATTATATATTGCAATTATATGTAATTGATTTAAAGTCAGTTACAGCCATTTAATTAACTTATTCTTTAGGATATTTTTACTTAAGTTCTGACAATCAGTTGGTAATTGTTTTTTATATTCGTTTATATCGGTTATTAATTCCCCTAGTAATTGTTTCACAATAACCACCGTATAATGGAAATTAAGAGATGTAGAATCTGCAAAAGCGACATTGTAGGCAGATTGGACAAAGTATTTTGTTCTGTAAAATGTAAGAATGCCTATCACAGCATGCGACGTCGTCAAAATGAACTTCATGTTAGAGAAGTTGACAACGTGCTGCATCGTAATAGAATCATTCTATTGGAATTATCAGAAAAGAAGAAGTTTGGACGGTTTTTTATAGATAAGCAAAAGCTCATTGCTTTAGGTTTTAAATTTGAATTTTGCACGAAAGTTTATCATGCACCTGATGGCAAGATCTATCATTATGTATATGATTTCGCTTGGACTGATTATGCCAAAAACGAAATCATGATACTTATGAGCAATTATGCATCAATGGCCGTATAAATCTATCTCAGCACACTAAGTTTTCTACTCACTGTTTGATTATTGATTTTTAACTGAAGTAGGTACATTCCATTTGGAATCTTATTTTCAGTTAACTCAATTCGTTTTTCATGTAAACCTGATGCATAGGATCCGCTTAATTCTTTAAACTCAACAAGCCTCTCGCCTACTAAATTATACAGCGCGATTTGAAGTTCAGCTGATTCTTCAAGCTCAAATTGCAGATTGAACTGGCCAGGATTTGGATTGGGAAAAACTTTAAGCTCTTTTACAGAAGCTATTTCTTCAACTGATACCAAATTGGTAAAAACAGCGGTAATCGTATCTTGATCAATTAAATCAATACTGGCTATTCTTTGATTAGCATTTGGCGTGATGATATTTGAAGCTGTACTTTCCCAATGACTAAACTCCCATTCGTCTACAAATGGCTCGTCTACATAAGCCACCATCTTGTTCTCCATACCACCAAAATAGTCTCCAGACCAAGGATCACTTGGTACCACCATTGTATTAAATTTAATACTACCAATGCCCTCCGGCTTGGTCTTTAAAGTAACTTGATAGGGACCTTCTAATTCAGGATAACATTCTAAAGCCCCGTCATCTAAAGATTCACATCTTGCAAGAATAAAATCTTTTAAATCATTTACATTGGCTTCCCATTCTGACATTGATCCGCCCCATCTTGCTATTTGTCTTGGCATTTCAGGTTCGATCACTGCAAGCATGCTATCTAATGTATGAATCATATTATCACAAGTAAATATCGTATTCATAATATCAGCATATCTTGAATAATATAGTTGTCTGAAGTCATCATTTTCTTGAATCAGTTTTAGGAATATCTTTTCGTGTAATCCTACATCATTAAAGTCTAAGCCTGAGGTGCCTGCAGCATAGAAATCATATAAATCTGCGCAATTTGAATTCCATGAATCACAGCAATTTGGAAGATCATTTATCACTTTTAAAAAATTGAAATCAGCTTCAGCTAGTCCTGCAGAACCATTTTTAATTACTTCACAAGAATCGGGTAACACAAAATCACTCCCAGGCGCTGACAAGTCCTCATAAATTTCTTGACAAAAACCTCCCCAATTATTACTGCAACAAAATCCAAAAGTTAAAACCGTTTGTTGGAAATAAGGATCATCAGCAGAATGCGGTGCGCTGCCATT
The DNA here is from genome assembly GCA_937961455.1 of uncultured Saprospiraceae bacterium. GTDB lineage: Bacteria > Bacteroidota > Bacteroidia > Chitinophagales > Saprospiraceae > CALGNN01. Next base: position 5,081 of record CALGNN010000141.1, on the reverse strand, counting down.
TATAATGGTTTGACATGCTGCAGGATCATTGATATCACCTCCAAAACCGCCACCAAAAAATTGATCCATATAATCACCGATTGCCTCTAAGTCACAAGGATCTGCATCAGGATTGGTATTGGGGACTCCACTATAATTGATATAATAATCAAAGGTAGCATCCAAATCCCATAAGATGTACCCCCACTTTTTATGACCTCCGTCTGGATGAATGCCTCTCCACCATCCCGTATTATAGTTGAGCCAATCCGAAGCAACAACATTAAGGTTCATGACCATATAATCTATCATACTTAAGAGATTGATTTCCTCATCCACCTTTTGATAGTTTTCTGGCACACCAAGGTCATTCAATAAAGCAAAGTTTCTAATGCTTTTCCAATCTATTTCAGATTGAATACCTCCATATTCTAAATCAGTAGTCCCCCAGGTCGTTAGATATTGCAAATGATACTTATCTTGATCATAATAATATGCTGTATAATCGTGATCTACTGGTCGCTCCCTCATTCCATATACGCCCCAATATTGTCCATTCAAAAATAAGACTACTCTTTCAACAGCTCTAGTATCTAATTCTAATCCACCTTCTTTAGCTAATGATTGGACATATTCATCTCTGATGTGCGTGCTCCCTTCATGAGCATTATCGTTAATGGCTGGGTAATTATCATCACCGGAATTTCTAAACATAAATCTTTGGTAGCTTGGGCGATCAGAATAACTAAATAAAGGAGCCTCTACAGCTCTGCTATATCCCATTTCATCCCTTGATATCCAATCAAGGCTTCTATGAGGTAAAACCCATGAATCTTGCCCGTGCCTATTGAGTGATCCAAATGAGGTAGCTTGTAATTCTTTATTAGTATCAAAATATTCAATAGACCCAATTGGTATTATTTCTCCTTGTCCAGCTGCCAATTGCAGCACTTGATCAGCAGCTACGGAAAAGACAGCTAAGCTATACTCCTCGTCAATAAAGTAAGTCCGAAATATCATTTTCCCAGTCAAGACATCATTGTCATTACTAAAGGCTTGAGCTTTAACTACCGTGGTCTTATCGATCGTTAGTGCTTCAGTATACATTGGTGAATTCTGTGTAGGATTGGTTCCATCCAAAGTGATTCTTAAAACAGAATTGGGCTCGTTGTTAACAATACTTACGGTTTGTTCTCCTGCATAAAAACCAGCTTCTAAATCGATACTTGGTGTAGCTGTATACCCTGTTCTCATTTGTGCTCCGTTATTAGAAGCATTAAGTGTTGGATTGGTGCATACCCTCCACTCTGATCCTCCGTCGGTCATCCTAGCTCTTGAATGCTCTACAAGGGTCAATTCTAATTTATAAATATCAATCATGTCTCCAGATGGATCAGAAAAGCCAACATACTCATTCGTCTTTGTTTGAGACAATTTAAAATTGGTATGCATTTCTGGGCCATTGACCTCATCCCTTCCCGAGCACCAAAAACTTAAAAAGCCTTTAGCTGGAATTATAGTTCCTGCTGGTATACTCCACTTTTCCGGTTTTGATTCTTTGTCTGTGAGGTGATATCCACTAATATCAACATCCACATCACTATCATTATAAAGCTCAATCCAATCCTCAGTTTTGCCATAAGAATCTAAAAAGCTATTAAGGTTTGAAGCGGAATATTCATTAATCATTACTTGTGCCTCTAAGAAGCCAGATTGCAGAATTAATACAAGGACAAAGAGCTTACACAATTTCATAAAAGTGATGTTTTATATTCAAAGAAATGAGCCTTGACTTTATTAGTCAAGGCTCGTCATATTGAATTTTTGTATTGTAAAATTTATCTAATTATACTGACCTTGCGCGATAAGCGTTGGTCATCAACTGTCATTTGCAATAAATACATGCCACTGACAATATTGTCATCAAGGTTCAAAATCTCTTGATGAAATCCTGCTGATTTTCTTCCTGATTCTGCATGGAAATCTAATAATTTCCCACCCATGAGATTATACAAACTAATGCTCACAGAAGCTGCTTCATCTAGTTCATATGCAATATTAAAATGACTGGAACTAGGATTTGGGAATAACTGAAATGATATATCTGATTCCAATTCATTCACTGAAGTCAAGTTGGTAAAAACAGCAGTTAGGGTGTCCGTATCCACCAAAGATATTTTCGCAATTCTTTGATTGGCACTAGGGCTGATCACATTACCAGCAGAACTGATCCAATGACTGAACTCCCATTCATCAACAAAGTCTTCATAAACTTTTGCCGTCAAATTATTCTCCATGCCTCCAAAGTAGTTTCCAGACCATGGATAATTATCGATATCAATTGTATTAAACTTAATAGCTCCGATACCTTCTGGCTGAGTTAACAGGGTTATATTAAAAGGCCCTGTAAGTTCAGGATAGCATTCTAAGGCCCCATCATCTAAAAGTTCACATCTTGCATTTATAAATGCCTTTAGGTCTTCTACATTTTGCTGCCATTCGCCCATTGATCCACCCCATCTATCAATCTGTCTTGGCATTTCAGGCTCTATTACAGCCAGCATGCGATCAAGTGTTTCATTCATATTTTCGCAAGTAAAGATGGTATTCATAATATCAGCATATCTGGAGTAATACAACTGTCTAAAATCATCACTTTCATCGATCAATTTCAATAGAATTTTTTCGTGCTTACCTACGTCATTATTAGTAGTTACTCCACCACCATTTCCTTCCAGAATATTATCATAGACTTCTTGACATTCAGTAGTCCATTCATCACAGCAAGATGACATGCTATTAACCACCTGCAGGTACACGATATTCGACGAATCTAAAGGGCTCAGTCCATTTACAATAACTGGACAATCATTTGGATTTTCAAAACCAGATCCTGCTGCAGCCAAATCGTTATATGATGACTGACAAATGTTATCCCAATCATTCTGGCAACAAAACGCATCATCTAGAACCACTTGCTGATAAATCGGATCGTTTGCTGGATAAGGTGATGAGCCATTTTGTATGGTACTACAATCCGCTGCATTTGTGAGGGTAGGTCCTCCACCTCCACCACCAAAAAATTGATCCATAAAGTCACCTATTTCTTCTAGATCACAAGGATCAGCATCAGGATCGGTATTTGGCACGCCACTGTAATTGATATAATAGTCAAAGGTGGCATCTAAATCCCAAAGTATATAACCCCATTTTTGATGACCTCCTTCAGGGTTTAATCCTCTCCACCATCCGGTATTATAATTCAACCAATCTGATGCAACTACATTTAAGTTCATCACCATATAATCAATGAGACTAATCAGGTTTATCTCATCATAAACTTTTTGATAATTCTCAGGTATTGATAGATCATTTTCTAAAGCAAAATCCCTGATACTTGCCCAATCATTTAGTGCTTGAATCCCGCCATACTCAATCTCTGTATTCCCCCAAGTGGACAAATATTGAATTTCATATTTACCTTGATCGTAATAGTAATCTGTAAAATCATGATCGACTGGACGATCCCTCATCCCATATACGCCCCAATAATCACCATTTAAATACAAGACTACTCTTTCAACTGCTCTTGTATCTAGATCCAACCCACCTTCTAGTGCTAAAGTCTGCACATACTCATCTCTGATGTGGGTACTTCCTTCATGAGCGCCATCGTCTATGGCTGGATAATTATCATCTCCAGAATTTCTAAACATAAATTTTTGATAATCATCTCTTTCACTGTGAGAAAACAAAGGGGCTTTTACTGTTCTTGAATAACCCATCTCATCTCTAGAGACCCAATCCAAACTTCTATGATCTAAAACCCAAGAATCCTGCCCATGTCTATTAAGTGATCCAAATGAAGTAGCCTCTCTTTCTTTCTCTACATTAAAATACTCGATTGAACCAATTGGAATGAGCACCCCATTTCCATTCGCTAGATCTTGTACCTCATCAGCGGCAACTGAAAAAACCGCTAAGCTATATTCTTCATCAATGAAGTAGGTATTAAAATCCATTTTACCAACTAAGATGTTTGGATCATTGCTGAAGGATTGTGCTTTTACAACGGTAGTTTTATCAATGGTTAGCGCTCCAGTATATTCTGGAGAGTTGACGGTAGGATTGGTTCCATCAAGGGTATATCTTAAAACACTATTTGCTTCATTATTTGTGACATTTACTGTTTGAGTCCCGTTGTAAAACCCAGCTTCTAAATCTATGCTTGGAGTTGCGGTATAGGATATAAATTGATTCGACCCATCATTAGATGCATTGGGTGTTGGATCGATAGAAATTCTCCATTCATCTGAACCGTCTGTCATTCTGCATCTTGAATTCTCCACCAGTGTCAACTCCATTTTATACAAGTCAATAAAATTACCTGAAGGGTCAGAGAAGCCAACATACTCGTTTGATTTTGTTTGTGAGAGCTTAAAGTTGGTATGAAGCTCATCACCAACTTGCAGATCTCTACCACTACAATGAAATAACAAATAGTCTTTTGGACCAATTACTACACCAGCAGGAATTTCCCATTTTTCTGGCTTCCCTTCTTTGTCAGTAAGGTGATAACCTTCAAGGTTTACTTCTTGATCTGAATCATTATAAAGTTCAATCCAATCCTCAGTTCTACCAAATGAATCCATAAACTCATTGAGATTGGATGCGGAATATTCATTAATGAGAACTTGGGCTGATAAAGGGAGGCTTCCTACACAAAAGCAAAAGAACAAAATTCGAAACATAGTTAGTGTTTTTATTAAGGGATTAAGATAAGAAAGTTCTAGGCCATTTGAGAACCCTTTTTAACAACTGTCAAATGAGCAACATAATATGAAAAAATCAAAAAAATATTCTAAATGGTGCAGCGGTAGCTATGTGTTAGGTATTTGTTTTTTTGGAAGCCTGATATAGAAAACACTCCCTCCTGTTGGGTTTGCTTCAACCCAAATAATTCCGTGATGTAGATCAACGATCTTCTTGCAAATAGCAAGGCCAATTCCAGATCCGTTATATTCAGATTCCGCATGCAAGCGTTCAAATAATTGGAAAATTTTAGTACGATATTCCTCTTTAATTCCAATGCCGTTATCGAA
>CALGNN010000140.1 GCA_937961455.1 uncultured Saprospiraceae bacterium | reverse complement strand
TTATTGTATTTAGGTAATTTAGGTAAGGTTTAAATTCAGAATTTGTTTTTATCTCAATTTTCGCTTCAGTTTTTACTTTTTGTGGTGCATCAACATAATTGTTAAATACATCAATTCCTGTTATATTTTGATAGCCCGAATATTTGGTTTTTCGATAACTGATTTTAAAGTTTCCGTCCAAAACAATTTTGAGTAAATCTTGAAGCAGATGCTTAAAACATTGTTGAGAGGAAAATGTGAGATCATCAACATATCTTGTGTATGTAATATTGTTATTATTACAGAACTGGATAAGTCTATAATCTGTTTCCAAAAATACAATGTTTGCAATATGAGTACTTGTTGGTGTACCCTGTGGAAGTTTATATTTCCAAGTTGTGAGCTTTGTCAACCAATGACTGTAATGATTTGAGAATCCTAAATCCAAAAACGTATCATAAACTCTTGAATGAGTTATACTTGGATAGAATGATTGTAGATCAGTTGTGAATTGATATTTATTTCCCTGATGAGGTTTGGCATTTGTTACGTTGCTTCTTTTTTTAACACCACCGTGAACTTCTTTTGGAAGTTTAATAGGTTCCAGAATGTTGTCTTTTATTCTTCTTTGAATAGCCTTTAGCTCGTTTAAGGAAGGAGTAATTGTTCTTACTTTTTCCGTTCCATCCTTATATTTTTTAAATCCACCATTTACTTTATCTGGTTTTTTCTCTGACCATTCACGATAGAATTTGTCAATGTTGTTGCAGATAAAAAGAACAGTTTCTGGATTGCTTTTAATATCGCTACTTAAAAGCTTTAACTGGGATCGCTTATACTGTAAAGAATTCATTTACTAATGATTTTACAGAAGGACTAATGATTTCGAATGCTTTCCTTTTATTTGGAGCAACATCTTCTTCATTCATAGATAAGAAGAAAAGTATTGGCAATGGAACTTCTAATTCATTACTAATAATTTTTAAAGTCGATAGGTTTGGCTCTTTTGAATTTCCTTCAATTTGTGACAAGTAGGTTTGTGTTATACCACACCTGGTAGCAAACTCTGTTTGAGTTAAACTTTTTGACTTTCTTGTATTTTTTATAACTATTCCTAAGTCCATTTCTTTTTTCTTTAGAAAATTTTTAGGAGTGCTCGGATCTGATATTATTATTCTTTTTTGGGACGAATTGGATCATAACATAAACTTTGTTAATAGCTCGACTACTTTCACAACTTCACATAGGATTTGCTCGTTAGTTTTGCCTTTTTTCCGTTTCAAATTTCTAAGAATTTCTAATGATTCATTAATGATAATTAAATCACTTTCCGAAAGAGAACACTGGTTCTCAATGACAGATTGAAGATTTCTAATCAAACTGTCAATGTTTTGAGTTTGTTTTAATCTACTCATAAGCTTTGTATTAAATTAAATAATTAATAGACAATATTGCCTGTGCCATATCAATATTGCTACTGCCTAATTATAGATTGAAAATCTAATTTCTAAATGCGTAAACAATGTTCTCGTTACACTCCTTGAAAACTCCTGTGCCAATAGAACTAATCTATTACCACAATTAACTGCAAACTATATCCATCAACATCAATCTATTCAATCCAATGCAGGATGAAGAGACGTATGGAGGAGATTTGAGTTGCCATAAAAGACCCTTACGGGTTGCCTATAGAGGCTATCAAGTGAACTTCATTTAGAAAATTCGATCTCAAAACAATGTCAAAGAACTATTATATAACAAATATATACAATATTCCTGACAGTTAATAAATATTCAAAAAATATTTTGGTAGGATTTCGAGTGATTATTTTATATCTGAAATGATCCCTGCTAATTCTGGGAGTGATAATTCGCCTTCTGAAACGAGAAGTGGTTCACCTGCGGAACCAATCATTGTTGCTTTATGGATTTTATTATCCCTAATGAGATATAGAGTTTCGCCCGCGGAACCAATCATTGTTGCTTTATGAATTTTATTATCCTTAATGACATATAGAATTTCACCCGCAGAACCAATCATTGTTGCTTTATGAATTTTATTATCCTTGATGACATATAGAGTTTCACCTGCGGAGCCAATCATTGTTGCCTTATGGACTTTGTTATCCTTGATGACATATAGAGTTTTTCCTGCAGAACCAATCATTGTTGCCTTATGGATTTTATTGTTCTTTATGACAAACAAGGGTTCTCCCGCTGAGCCAATCATTGTTGCTTTACTTATTTTCATTTTCTTTATTTTTTGCTTGCCACTAACAGCATATATTCATACAAAATAAGTCATTTTGTCTAGTTTATGGTATAAGAAACACAACAATCAAACTCCTTTTGATTAACGCTCCTTCTCCGCTTCTATTCTCTGATCTTCCAGATAACTCAGGTATGCCAATCCTTCTTCATAATTCTTTCGGCACACTTCATGCGTGTTCATAATGCCTCCGGATAGATTCCATATGACACCTGCCCAGCCGTACTTATTCAGGTTGCTTGGCTTATCATTTTCGTCTGGCACTCTGAACATATTGGGAAATGAATTGACAATCTTGAGTCTGCAGGAAACAAACCAAAATTGGATCAACTGCTTGCTCAGATCTGGTAGCTCAGATATTTGCTCAGCTCTCCTGTCGACTGTAGCTTCATGACCTAATAATGGGAGTCTGATATCACCTTCGTAGGAGGTCTCTGCATTGGACTTATTGTATTGCTTCGCGGGTCTGTACAATATTGCTAAGACTTTATGTAGGTGTTTTTCATCCTTGGTCTTTACATACTTTTCGTACTCTGTGAAGCTCTGTGCCATCTCATAGAATGATATGTTGGATAGCTCATCCTTCGGGCCGAAGTATTTGATTTTCTTTGTTCTATCAAAGTGCTTGATCTCACCTGTGATAGTTGGCCATGGATTATTAGTCAATGTAGGTGATACGGCATAGAGCTTTTTCTCATCATCGACTAATTCAAAAAAGAAGTCAGTGATCTGACACAGATCATGGACTACGATGGAATCCGCTTTCCCTTCCGCTTTCGCGGTTCGCTCACTTCGAGCACTATCGTACTCGATCCATCTACGATGGAATCGTTCGCTCACGTTTAAAAGTATACTGTCCGTGAAGATCTGATACCTTCTTTTGAATATCGGTAAGTCTTTCTTCCACAAGAGAATTCAATGTTTCTTTAGAGTCTGAAAAACTGAGGTGTGCATAATATTGCCAGATTTCAGCGACCTCATCAAATGATAATTCATATGGACGATATACTTCATTATCCGAGCTTAACAATAAGGTTTGTTTTTCTTGATCGATTCTTAATCTTTTATATACCAAGCCATCGCGTCTACTTACAATTACATAAGTCTTATGATCTTTGATTTCTGAAAGTCGCTCCACGTAGGAACAAATGACAATACTCCCTGGCTCAATGGGCAACATGGAGTCCCCATTGATCTCAAATCCTCTATAAGTACCCTGAGGTATGTTGGGAAAAGAAATTTTTGGAAGCTCTCTGATATACTCTGGATCATTAAAACTATCGAGGTAGCCAGCTTCTGCTTTAGTGTCAACCAATTCAATATTTTCCTTCAGGTTACTGTCAACGGATACCGCTAGAATTTTCAAATTTTTATTCTTGATCTTTTCATACTCCAGCTTACTGAGGTTGGTCTGTATTAGATCATCCACTTTAACTCCAAAATAGCCGGCAAGCTTTATCAACATATTAATATTGGGCTCCGTCTTACCACGCTCATAATCACCTAAGGTGGTACGAGGTATATCCATGGCCTCAGCCAATGCCTGTTGAGAAAGTTTATGAAGTTTTCTTAGATGATTAATATTCTGAGAGATCATATGCAGCTTTTCATCAAATATAAAAAAAATAAACCACATGTTGTTAAAATCGACGCATTAAGGTCGATATAATCGTCTATATAATTTCATGCTTTTAGGTGATGAAATTTAATGCCTTAAGATTGATATTGTAGTTAAAAATAACCGCAAACAGAGCATAGGTATACCCATAGCCTTTTACATAAAAATGTAAAGACACATAGACAAAAAGCACGTGTATGAAAATCCCAAAATTATTAACTTTTCTGACGCTAATTATTTGTTTTACATCCATTCAAGCAAGAGACATAAACCTTGATAGCCTCAAACAAATTATAGCAAAATCACAAAACGAAGAAGCGCAATTTAAAGCAGCCATGGATCTTGGATGGTATTATAGGACTGTCCAATTAGACAGCGCATTCCATTATACAGCATTTGCTGATGACATTACACCTGAAGAAGATCACATTAAGAAAGCAGAAATTTACTACAACTTCGGAGTTCTAAATAGATATAAGGGCTCTTTCAAAAAAAGCATTGACTACTACCAAAAAAACCTCCAGATCAATCAAGATTTGAATAATCTAAATGGCATTGCAAAAGCACACTATGGATTATCTACTGCCTATCTAGAAAATAAGGACATGGACAATGCCTTGCTGCAATCTCAAAAATCCAAAGATATATTTAGTGCGAAAGCTGACACCTTTGGCATGCTAAGAGCCATCAATCTCATAGGTATTATTCTGAAAGACGTTGAGCGACCCCTTGAGGCTGAAACTTATTTTCTTGAAGCTCTTAGCTATGCAAAAGCTTTAAACAATATTGAAGAACAAGCACATTTTTATGGAAATCTGGGCTCAACTTATACTGATTTAAAAGAATACAAAAAGGCTATTGAACATTATCAAAAGGCCTTAAAAATAGATGTTGAACAAAACAACCAATGGGGCGTATCAGCCATTCTTGAAAACCTATGAAGAGTGTACAATAAGCAGAAAAATTTTCAAGAAGCTGAAAATGTTCTTAGCCAAGCTTTGGAAATTAAATTAAAACTTAACCACACAAAAGATATCGCCGCGCTTAAAGACAAACTTGGCTATGCTAAAGGTATGAATGGAAAATTTCAAGAGGGTGTAAGCTTACTAGAAGAAAGCAAGGAAATGGCAATCGCTAATAATTTAATTGACACCAAAATTCTGACATATGCTCATTTAGCAGAAATCTACAATAAGCATAAAAAATATGACCTCGCTGTGGGCTGCTTAAGAGAAGAAAGAGATTTGCTGAAGAAAAGCTGGGAAGCAAACTTACAAGAGACTGTAGTAGAATTAAATACGAAATATGAAACCATAGAAAAAGAACAAGAGATTGCAACATTAAATAGCGCTAAAGAAATAGCTGCGCTTCAATTAAAATCTGCACAACGCAATACTGCTAGTTTGGCAGGTATTGCATTGTTATTCATTGGATTATTTTTCTGGTTGAGAAATTTATACAAAAAGATTTTGGTTCAGGATAAGGAAAAAGAAATTCTATTAAAAGAAATTCATCACCGTGTTAAAAACAACTTACAATTTATTTCTTCCTTATTAAATCTTCAATCACAGCATATAGATGATCCAACGGCACTTGATGCATTAAAAGAAGGCCAAGACAGAGTGAAATCTATGGCATTGATTCACCAAAATTTATATCAAGAAAAAAACTTAACAGGTGTTGAATTAAAAAAATATTTCGAAACGCTCATTTCAAATTTATTTCATTCCTATAATATCAATGACAACAATGTTCAGTTACACATGGATGTTGACAATTTAAATTTAGATGTAGACTCCGTTATTCCACTGGGATTAATTGTAAATGAACTAGTGAGTAATTCCCTAAAATATGCTTTTCCAAACAATAAAAATGGAACCATAAATGTCTCGCTTAAAGAGGAAAAACAAATGCTGGTATTAACTGTATCTGATGATGGCATTGGATTTAAAAATGAAAAAGAAATCTTATCAAATAATTCATTTGGCTATAAATTAATTAATGCATTTAAAGATCAATTAGAAGCAGATATGAAAATTAAAAATGAAAATGGCTTGTCTATTTCACTATTAATAAATGATTATAAAAAAGTAGCATAAAACATGTGTAATATCAGCATCGTCATCGTTGAAGATGAAGCAATAATAGCTCAGGATATTGCTTATAAAATTAAGTCCCTAGGATATGATGTAGAAAAAATAATATACAATGGTGACAAAGCCATTGACTACTTGAGCTTTCATACACCAGATCTTGTTTTATGTGATATTAGAATAAAAGGAACAAAAGACGGTATTGAAGTAGCAGAGACGATCAGGGCTAAAAAAAACATTCCATTTGTATTCCTTACTTCCCTCTCTGACAGAAACACACTTGACAGAGCCAAGAAGACCCTTCCTTATGGATATATCGTAAAACCTTTTAATGACAGGGATTTATTATCAGCCATAGAAATGGCTATATATAAATTTTCTCAAGAAATTGAATCATTAAAAATTACCAAAGAAAAGATCGACTTCCTTTCTCAATCTCCAGTTACCGATAGAGAATATGAAATTTTGGAATGTATGATTCAAGGAATGCCTAATAAAGAAATCCCGCAAAAATTATTTATTAGCATGAATACTTTAAAGTATCATATTAAAAATTTATTCGCCAAACTGGAAGTATCAAATCGCGCTGAAGCTTTACAAAAAATAATAAGGTTGTTGACCCAGGCAGCATAATTTTTTTAATAAATACATTATTTATTAAAATGGTTTTTAATTAATATGTCCATTTTATTTAAATCACTTAATAATTGATTTTTTATAATAGATAATGTCTCTGAATTAGGGTTTGACTTTTGCGATCCAATTGCCTTTTCAGCGTAATTTATCTCGATGACCCTCTGCTGTTTCTTATGGATAATAAACTTCTTCTTCATGGCTTAAATATCCAGAAGTAGTAGAATACATTTCCTACCCCTGTGGGTAGTTATGTGAGAAGCGATTACCTAAGAATCGTAATATCGCCTTTGACCATTAAATTATTTAAATTGGTTTTTCTAAGAATTGCATAGTAACTAAATACGCCAGGATTCAAATCCACTCCTTTGAATTTTCCATCCCATGCAATCACACCACTGGTAGCATTTTCTGCAGAAAAAACTTCTGCGCCCCATCTGTTAAACACGCGTATCTCTATAACTTCTTCAATGCCTTCGCTATAGTATACAGAGAATACATCATTAATCCCATCATTGTTAGGGGAGAAAATATTGGGAATATAATATTTCGTGTTGACGGCATTGACAATAATCAAAAGACTTGCCGTATGAGGACAGCCCATGTCATCGATTAATTGCAGTGTCAGCGTTCCTGAATTTTCTGCAGCTAATGAAACATCATCACATTGCTGACATATACTAGACCCATTAAAGGTCCAATCTGTTGATACAATTTGGGAAGCATTTAAATTAGTAAGTAAATCAAAATTCAATAAGGCACCTTCCTCAACCACAGTATCATTACCAATACTAAGATCTACAAAACCATTATTTCCGCCTGTCACCCAGGCTGTGTCCTGAATGGAACATCCACCGTTGCTCACATCTAATATGTAGGTCCCCATGGTATTCACAGGTAGGCTCGTACCTGAGCCAATATTTACCCCATTTTCCAACCAAGTATAAGTGTATTGCGGGTCCTCAACAATATCCGCTCCTAATGTAATGCCATTGATATCATCACATCCAATCATTACTGAATCGAGTACATTTAGCATGGGCCCATTTGATACTTGTATCATGATGGAGTCCGTAATAAGACAGGTTCCATCGTCATTGCTTACGGTCACATTAAATGTTTCTGCTCCTATAAAGGATGGAGGAATCGTAATAGTGGGATCTTCGATTGTTAGGTCATTAATCCATGTACTGGCATTCGCCGATGTTTCCCACATGACATTATAATTAGGCAAACTTGTCGTAACGTTTAGATTAAGATTTATTGGCCCTGTTACTTCACAAAGCGGGGTAATTGGATCAATAGATAGTTTTATGTCACAGACGATGGCACAATTAAGATATTGTGCGCCGTTGCCTGTCCATTCTAAAGAAAAGCCACTACCTGAACCATTATAATTATCAATTAATAAGTAGTATCCTTCGTTTGCGTTTACTACTATATTGCTTACAAATCCATCTCCATCTGTATCTTCAGAAATGTCCAAGGCGCCATTGCCTAATCCGGTTTGAGGGCAAAAAATACAATAGGCATCTGCATACGAACATCTCAAAGGTGCTCCTAGATTATTACAATCTGAGCCTGGGCCATACAAGGCAAAATCATAATCCTCGCCGAAGGCTGCATCTGGGGTAATGACAAAACCTAATATACTTCCAACAGGGGTGGAAGCATTCATTTCGAAATAATACCAAGCTGAATTGTTTTCCCCATCTAAGAGACAACCACTTGTAGCACCAAAACCCAAATCATCATCATTGCCTATTCCATTTGGGTTAAAGCTAATTTGACCATCTGTGCAGATCGGAACACTGGTACTACAGTCATTATTTTGACTCAGCAGTACTAGCGGCATTATGTATAGTAGGGCTATTAAGGTTCTTGTTGTTTTATTCAATGCAGTAATGAATTTTATCCCAATTTAGTTAATTTCTTACTATCTGAATTGTAATTCTGTTGTGCCGCTATTCGGCGACATCTTAATAATAATAATAATATCTTTTAAGATCAACTTATTTATTATATTGGTCGGCTTTTTCGTTAAAATAATGACGTAATATTCGACATATGGTAAAATCAGTAATGCCTGCAGCCCCTAGAGAAGCTTATTTTGATCGTGCAATCATGCATATGGATCTAGATTCTTTCTTTGCTTCTGTAGAATGTTTAAAGAATCGTGACTTTCTAGGTAAGCCCTTGATTATTGGAGGTACGAGCCGTCGGGGTGTCGTTGCATCTTGTAGTTATGAAGCTAGAAAATTTGGAGTGCATTCTGCCATGCCTATGAAAATGGCTTTGCGTCTTTGTCCACAAGCCTTAGTCATCAAGGGCGATATGGACAGCTATTCAAAATATTCAAAACTGGTGACAGAGGTCATCGCTGATGAAGCGCCCGTATTCGAAAAAGCTTCTATCGATGAATTTTACCTAGACTTAAGCGGCATGGATAAATATTTTGGGTGCTTTAAATGGGGGAAAGAACTTAGACAAAAAGTAACCAGAGAAACAGGCTTACCCATTTCTTTTGGACTATCCGTAAATAAGATGGTCTCAAAGGTGGGCACAGGTGAAGCCAAGCCCAATGGTGTGAGAGAAATACCCAAAGGAACAGAAAAACACTTCTTAGCGCCTCTATCCACAAGAAAGATTCCAGGCATTGGCAAAGAGACTTATAAAAAATTGAGCTTTATGGGTATCAGAAACATTGACACCCTGAGCAAGATTCCCACCAAGCTACTGGAAAGAGAGTTTGGAAAAACAGGAAGAATCCTTTGGGAAAAAGCGAATGCTATAGACCACCGTCCCGTCATCCCTTTTACGGAACAAAAGTCCATGTCAAAAGAACGCACTTTCACAGAAGATACCCTAGATCTAAAGTTTATGAAAAGCTTCTTATTGAAGATGTGTGATCAACTGGCTTTTGAGCTCCGCAAAAAAAATCGACTGAGCTCTATTGTTACCGTAAAAATCAGATATGCTGATTTCAACACCTACACCAAGCAGCGACGTATTGCTTACACCGCCAACGACAGCATTTTGTCCCGACAAGTAGAAGAACTTTTTGACGCAGTTTATGACCGAAGACAACTCATTCGATTAATAGGAATAAAATTTGGCGGCCTAGTATATGGAAATTATCAAATCAGTCTCTTTGACGATACGGCAAAAGAGATTCAACTTATGCAGCAAAAAGACCACATTAGAAAAAGATTTGGAATAGAAGCACTAAGCCGAGCTGTGTGCTTATAATTCATTAAGCCGTCTCTACAATATATGAAGGAGTGGTTTTTAAAATGCCTTTTTCAAAAGCTTTGCGGACCATACCTGCACCGTTCTTGACACCAAACTTTAAGCAAATATTTTTCTTATGGCTTTTGACCGTATGTGTACTAATACACAACTTATCAGCAATTTGTGGAGCGGTAAATTCGTGGGCGATGAGACATAAGACCTCGTATTCTCTTTTGCTTACATCCATTTAATAAAATTTGAATAAATTTTTTAATATCGTTAAATTACTAATAAGCCAAGTACCAACCTATAGGGAAAACCATTAATCCCCTAAAAAATAAAACCCTCACCAAAGAATTAATTACATTTATACCATTCGTAACATATTACTCCGTGCAGGCATTAAACAATAAAGATCAAGTGTATTATGAAGCCTTTCTTAAGAAAGATCATAAAGCACTTGACCAGTACTACAGAGAAAACTATGAGCGGTTTGTAGCATCGATTTTAAAAATGCGTATGGGAGATATTCAAATAGCAAAAGAAATTTACCCAGAGTGTGTGACGATATTGTATTACAACATTATAAATAAAAAATTAGAATGGCCTTTGCAAAGCCGCTTGTTTACCTATTTGATGGGTGTAGCAAAAAACATTATTAAAAATAAAGAGAAGTCTTCTTATGCTAGAAAAATAATATCAGAAGAAGACATGCAAAAGTATGATAAGGCTTTTTCAGAAATAGCTTTTTATGACTATCAAGACAAGGCTAAAGCAGTGGAAAAATTACTCGACTTGATAGCAGAACCTTGTAAGGAAATATTAAAGCTGTTTTATATAAAAGAATATACTGCAGAATCAGTCAGCCATAAACTCAAACTTAATAGTGAGGGAGCTGCTCGAAAGAAAAAATTTGACTGTCTAAAAAAGCTAAGAAGTTTGATGAAAGAAAACCGAAAGGAAATTAAAAAGTATTTATAATGGACGATGCTTTATTCGAAAAATATTATGAGCGGGAGCTAGAAGGTGAAGCGCTGAAGGCTTTTGAAGAAAGCTTACGCCTTGATGAAAACTTTGTAATAGCCTATAAGGAATATGCGCAGAGCAGACAGGCCTTGCAAAGTCTTCAAATGAAAGCAACTGAAAATCGTCTAAAGGATATTTCTTTACCTATTACCAATCATGAGCATCAACATAAAAGAAGAAGCATTATCAGAAATACTGCCATCGCAGCTTCTCTCATTCTCTTTATTTGTTTTTCTTATTTAATCAACAAAGGAAGCTCCCTTGACTATCAAAGACTCGCGGATAACTTCTATGAAAAACCCATTAATCCCGCAATAAAATCAACAGACGCAGCGGAGAATATTTTTACTACTGCCTATACCTTATTTGATTCTAAAGACTATTCAAAGGCTAAAGAAGCTTTCAGGAATATATTAAATCGTGATCCAGAAAACATGGATGCATTAGAAGGGCTCGCTCACTGCCAATACCAACTTGAAGAATGGGAGGAAGCAAGTCGACATTTTAATAATTTATATAAACATCATAAAAATATTGCTAGTAAAGAAAATAGTGAGTGGATGATGATTTTGATTGCACTTCAAAAGAAAGCAGAAAAATCTAGTTTGATGGAAATGCTAGATCCCATGTTGAATGAATCGCAACACTCTTATCATTTTAAAGCAAAAAAATTAATAGAGTCTCTTTAGCCCGCAAGCTTCATGCTCCTCCTATATAAAAAGCCCATAGAAACCAAAGCCAATAAAACGATGCTAAGATAAACCATCTTATGATCCGATTTAATCTCTGCCATATCTCCAAAGGGAATGAATGCCGCCCAATAATAAGGATTAGCAGACTTGTGATTAGCCTGATTAAGGTAGGCTAATTTTGCCTTTCTCAGAGCTTGGTCCTTGTGCAAACCTTCGCTTAAATACAAATAAAATAATTCCATAATCTTAGAAGTGGATTCATCATTAACATTCCACAGACTGCTAATTATGGATTTCGCTCCAGCAAAGGTAAAACCCTGGGTGATCCCAATAATTCCATTGCCATAATTTAATTCACCTATTCCAGATTCACAAGCTGAAAGCACTACCATCTCTGCTTGCAAGTTTAAATGATAAATATCTTCTGCCATGAGCTTCTCTTCATCTTTTCCTTCTTGCGCACCCGTAAAAGCAATAAAAGATCTCTTACCTTCTAATTCATCAGCCTTGCTATGGGTTGCTAAATGAATAATAGAAGCCTCTTTCGATTTATTTATAAATTGTTCTTTATTGGCTTCATCATCTTGAAGTAATTGAAAATTAAAATAATTAGCGATGTTTTGAATTTCTTTTTTTGAATGGATAAGCGGACCCAAATTTGCTCGATCATTGAGCGTAATTAATTCATCACTAATAAACTCCGGTGCCATAGCTAATCCTTTTTTAAAAGAATTCTTTTTTATCCGTTTCATATTATCCCATAGCTGTATGGAGTATTGATAATTAAAATTGTATTTATGAATTAGGTAAGAATAATTTTTAAATGCCTCATTATTATCAGGCATCCTATCTATCAACATATCAAAAGAAAGAAATCCCATTTTTTGATCAGCAATAATGGCAATATTATTTTTTACATCAACTTTAGACAGAATGGGCTCAAATACTTTTTGAAATAATTTAAATGAATATTCAGCAATCGTGTTTTTTTCTTTATAAAAAAATAAAGCTTGCCTGAGTTCATCAATATCATTATCAATAACTTGAGTAGCCGCTAAAGGAATTAATTGTATTTCTTGCTTATTAATACAAAGTGCATAAACCAAACTATCCATTCGATTATATTGATAATAAATAATACTTCCGTCTTCCAAAAATTCATCATTCAAAATATCATTAAGCTTTATCTTACTTAGATCATTATCTTCTTGAAAATAAATAGGGTTGTTTTCATAAAATTCATTTTGCACTTTTTCTAACGCAGATTGGTATTTTTCTAACTCTATTATTTTCAAATCATCGTCCATATCTTTATCATCGACTTGATCAAGCATATACTTTATTTCTTTTTCTTTTTCAATGAGTTTTTTATTATTCGAATCCATTTCACTTAGTTGAAAGGAAGACATGAGATCTGCCAATCCCAGATTTTTATTTATTTCAAATAATCGAAATATTTGATCATAATTCATTTTTCCCTCTTCTTTCCCTAAATGATACCAGTCAGAAATCATGGGTTCATAAAAGGTTCTTGCATTAGATGCAAAATGATCAATAAAGCTTTTTTGTTTGAATATTAAATTTAACGCCTGAGAGATACTATCCTGAATTTGCAATGAAGCCTTGCGATCTATGGCACTAGTATCCCAATGAATCAATTGTAGTTTTAATGTATAATAATCTAAAGCCCTTCTGAGATCTTCATAATTTAATGCTTCGAGTTCAAGGCCAACTTCATGATGAAAAATAGAGTCAATCGTATTTTTATGCAATGAAAATTTATCGTGATCCTTAGCAGCAAAAGCAAAATCCGCTAGGACCCCATTTATATCAAGTTTAGTATGATTAGGAATATCCGAAGTCTCTTGTAATATTTCATACAATTCTTTCATGGTACTTTCTGCTTTATCTAATTGCTTAACACTTTTGTATTCATAGGCGAGGTTATAGTATGCGTTTATGACATATCCTTCTACACCATTTTTATATAAATCAATGGCTTTTAAATTTGCTAGAATGGCTTCTTCAGTGTCAAATTTCCCATAACAATATCCTAAAATATTATAGGCATGAATAAGATCATATTTTAAAGACTCAGAAATAGAGACGGCTTCTTTAGCATAAGTAATTGATTGTGAATAATCAAAATTATCAGCGTGGTGCTTAGCTAAATTTTTAAGGCTATTTGCATGCTGAATAGAATTTTCACCATACACATTGATGGCAATGTTTTTAGCTTTCTTTAAATGAAACAAGGCCTTTTCCTTATTATTCATGCCGCCATAAACATTGGCAAAATTTAAATGAAAACTATAGGCATATTTATATTGGTCATTTAAATCTTCTCCTAAAATTTCTTCAGCTTTTAAAAAGCTTTGAAGTGCTTTTTGATAATTAATTAAATTCGAACTATGCAAGCCTCTTTCTAAATAAACAAGTGCTATGAGATGTCTTGTTGTTGAGTCTGGCTCTGCAACATTTTCTGCTATTCCAATAGCTTGATCATATCGCTCTTTACTTTTATAAGCTGCGCCAGACATCTTGTGTAATTTTGCACTATAGTAATAGCTCCTCATTTTATGAAAGGGATCTTGAATAAATAATTCATCAGCCAACTGAACCATTGAATCATTTACTGCAGCAATATCAACATCAGATTTCATGGCATTCAAAAACTCAATCTTACGAGCCCATAAGGTCACTTGCAGAAATTGCAATTTAGGATCATCCACTTTTGTGTTTGCTAGGCAGTTTTCTATTGCTCGAATTCCTTCAACATATGATTTATCTTGATAGTGTTTGTGGTAGCTGCTGTCAATATGAATTAGACAAGTATCGTTTGCCATTAAATTAATTAGTAGGCAAAAGTACAAGTATGCACTTAGTAAGTAGTTCATGTGGATTGTTTTCAATGGTAACTATAAATTAAGTATTTTTTGATTCGCAGGGTAACGTTTTTGACTTTAAGACAATTAATTAATATAAATCTTAAACAACTATGAAAACCTATCTACTTACTCAAAGAGAAAAACAAGTACTTGAATTGATCTCACGAGAATTTCAAACACATCAAATAGCTTCGGAACTGTACATCAGCTTCCATACAGTAAAAACGCATAGAAAAAACCTACTTCAAAAATTGGGTGTTACAAATGTTGCAGGCATGATCCGGAAGGGATTTGAACTAAATATATTAAGACTGTAATTAATAAATTCGCTCAGTAGCCTTTACAAATGCTTCGACTTCTTCAACCGTCCCCGTGCTGATTCTTGCCCAATCTAAATAAGGTGGAAATGCTCTACCAACTAATACTTTTTGATCAAAGTATTTCTTTTGAACCACATCTACCATGTCACCCGTTTTGAAAAAAACAAAATTGGTATGAGAAGGAAGATATTGAATACCTTTTCTATCAAATACATCATAAAACATTTGGCGGCATTCTTTATTCTTTGCCAAGCTCATTTTATAAAAATCCGTATCATCAAGGGCAGCATTTGCAGCTGCTAAGGCAGGTATATTCGTTCCAGCCATATGCGCCTTTCTAATTCTTACTGCTACGTCTTCTCTTGCTACCATGTAGCCAATTCGAATACCGGCTAGTCCATAGATTTTTGAAAAGGTTCTTGCTATGATCACATTCTTTGATTCCAATATTAAAGGAATCATTGAGGGATAGTTTTCTTCATCTATATAATCAAAATACACTTCGTCGACAAAGACCATAGTCCGATTAGATACCCTCCTAACAAAGTCTTCTAATTTTCTAGCGGACAACAAAGTACCCGTTGGGTTATTAGGATTACACACAAAGACTAAGCTTGTCTTTAAAGTAATGCGCCTTTCCATTTCTTCCAAGTCTACTCCATAGTTTTTATCTAAGGGTACACGATTTACATAAGCACCAATGTGGTCAGAATAAGTTAAGAGCGCTTCATAGGTTGGAGATGGTGCAACGATTTCTCCTCCTTTTGATCCATAGATTAAACCACAAGATTTTAAACCTTCTCTGCTTCCTCCAGTGACTACTACATTCTCAGGTGCTACTCCATGCATTTTTGCAATTCTTGATTCGAGCTCTTTGATCCAAGCTGTAGGATACCTGCAAATATTTTCAAAACTTTCTTTAATAGCTTCTCTTGCAGAATCCGAAGGACCATAGGGATTTTCATTTGTACTCAATCGTACAAATCCATCTTTATCTATTGCCGAACGAGTTTTACTTGTTAGCTTATTTAGTTGAGTACTAATTGGATAAAGACTTGCTGAAATTCCAGACAATTTTAACCAATCACGTCTATTGAGCTTATTCATGATCATATGATTTATCATAAAATAAGGAATTTTCAGCATTGCTCAATATGGAATACCTATTTCTTTACAGACCCACAAATTTGAAAGAATATTACAAAATCGCTACAACTTCTATTTCTAAGTTTACAGAACTCAAGTTGCGTGGATTTTCAATTCCAAAGTAAATGCTAGTGGGTTCATTATCTTTCAATTCTACAAATCCAGAGCGTGATTTGGTGTTAATGTATTTATTTAAATAGTGATAGCCTCCACAGTTGTAAAAAGCCATGATATTACTTTTTTCTTCTATGATGTATAGATTAAACTCTTTTTGATTGCCTTCCATTTCAATAAAATCAGAAACTTGCGACGCATCATATTTTGCAGATAATTTCTTTACATTATTTATCAAATTTGATTTAGGTTCATCTTTCTTAGACTTCCCTACAGATTTAACGGAATATATAAAACCTTTTGCCCCCTTTGGCAATTCTAGTGGGAGGTAGGCTTTGTTGTTACAAGCATTTATATTTAAGGTAGAATTAATGTGTACATTTTTAGGTACTTCAAAAAGGTTTACAAAATTCGAATGCTCTGTGCTTGAGTTAAAACAAATTCCAAAAAGCATTAGGTACAATATTGTTTTCATGATTAAGAAGTTTAAGGTTAAAAAATATACCTCTTAATTTAATTGATTCGGACAATGAAAACAAATAATTACAAAACTTTAAAAGATTCGTAACGATAATTAAGAATATTGTAATATATCTATTTAGTATAAGTCTTTTTTAATCCATACTTGGAAACCATATATTTCTATGAGCTGAAAGAGTAACTGAGCGTAAGGCTTACTTTTGAACAATAGCTCATAGGTAATAAGCAGACAAACGATACACATTTTTTCATTTCTTTGATTTATTTAAATTATCAAAATAAATACGGCTTTTTCGAATTACATGTGGAGCGAGCAGAATAGCAGCTAGCATAGTGGGGATGGCCATCAAAGCATAGAAGCCATCTATGAGATTGATCATCATATCCAGAGAGGTAGTTGCTCCCAAAAGAATGCTTACTAGATAGAAGTAATTATAATAATGCTTATTCTTTGCGCCTGCTAAAAAAGAAAGACATTTAGTCCCGTAATAAGAGAAAGAAAATAAAGATGAAATACTGAAAATGGCGACACAAAGCATTAGCAAGTATTTCCCTATACCCGGCATGGAATTTCCAAAAGCATTGGCTGTTAGACTTACGCCATTGTCTGCTGACGTTTCCCATACTCCTGTGACTAAAATTGCTAAGGCAGTCAAGGTACAAACGATCAGTGTATCGATTGCCGGCCCAAGCATTGCGACTAATCCTTCTCTGACAGGCTCATCTGTTTTTGCCGCTCCATGAGCCATTGGTGCTGTTCCAATACCCGCTTCATTTGAAAATGCTCCTCTTCGAATACCTAATAAAATGAGTCCGCCCACAACACCTCCCAGCATGGGATCTCCTTTGAAATTATTCGCAGTGAAGGCTTCCTGGAAAATCATTAGAAAGTATTTAGGTACTTCTTCGACATGTAAAAAGAGAATTACCATCACACAAATGAAATAGAGGACGACCATTGAAGGGACTAATCTTGCAGCGGTTTTGCTTATTCTTTTTAATCCACCTAGGATCACAATACTTGCAATGGTCACTAGACTAATTCCAATAATTGTTTTAGCTGTTAGGTCAAAAGCAATACCATTAGGTATTAATACAATATCTCCAATGGCTTGGGTCAATTGATTCACATTAAATAACGGAAGTGCCCCAACTAAACCAAACAAACTAAAAGCTATAGCGAGTGGCTTCCATTTTTTACCTAATCCTTCTACAATGTAATACATCGGACCACCCTGAATATCACCATTAGAATCTTTACCTCTAAACATAATGGCAAGCGTACCTGTAAAAAACTTTGTAGCCATTCCAATGAGGCCACTTACCCACATCCAAAAAATAGCTCCAGGCCCTCCTATACTTATAGCCACGGCTACACCTGCAATGTTACCCATACCAACAGTTGCTGCCAAGGCTGTCGTTAAAGCTTCAAAGTGATTGATTTGTCCCGGATCATTTGGGTCATCATACTTCCCTCTTAATACACTGATTGCATGACCGATATATCTGAATGGAAGAAATCGAGATACAATTAAAAAATACAGACCACCACCCACAAGTAAAACGAGTAAGGGAAGTCCCCAAACAAATGATGCAAAATCAGCAATGAATTGTTCCATGTATGATGTTTATTTATCAACAAAATACACAATTAAAGCTTTGCTAAGATATTCTAACAATACGGTTTATGTTGCCTTCAGATGCTTGCAATATGTTGCTAAGACTTAGCTTATTTAAGAATCGTATCCATGTAAAATGAAAGGAGTTTTTTTACATCTGAGTAGTTCTCTTTTTTGACTTCTATATCTGTAAGCTTAGGCAGATGCTCTGCAAAATAAATTTGATTGTTTGCCATTTCAAACAAATTACTTGCGAATGAATGTGGATATGGAAATTTTGGATTTATTTCTAAAATGACGTCAGCGATTTTTTGTGTTAGCATTTTATAACTTTTATAAAACCCTTCTTTATTCTCTGTGTCAACCAATTTCGTATGATAAGCCTTTGAAGATTCAGCGATGATTATTTTATGTAGCTTTTTTTCATTTACAAAATCTACAGAAGGGTTTTCGATACTAGCATCTACGATATTGTCAATGATGATATTCATCTTCTTTTTGGGGTCTTCAATATTTTTGCAGTTATAGTCAATTAAGAAAATCACCCAATTCCAATACCATACCACCAGATACAAAAGTAACATGTGCTTGTTTTCAAAATAACGATACAAAGAAGGTTCATTAGAATCCATTCTCTGAGCGAGCTTTTTGAACGTTACATTTTCAAAACCCAATTCATCAATTAATATAATGCTGCTTGAAATTATATTTCTTCCCAGCTGCGTTTTTAATGGATCGCGCAATGAAAGTCCAGCAGGCATTAAACTATCAATGGTAATAATCATACTACAATATAATAAAGACTTACTTAAATTAAGCTAACACAAACTTTTATTTATAATAGTATTAATTATTAATTTGTTAGTAATACTAATATTTATATATTTGTGAAAATTTTAACCAAATGAAATATTTACAAACTTTAAAGAGTGACTTGCCCGCGTCGATTATTGTGTTTTTAGTAGCAGTTCCTCTTTGTCTAGGAATTGCTCTCGCTTCGGGAGCACCATTATTCTCAGGTATAATTGCTGGTATTGTTGGAGGAATCGTAGTTGGATCCATGAGTGGATCTCAACTTGGAGTTAGTGGTCCAGCAGCTGGCTTAGCCGTTATTGTATTGACAGCGATACAAGACCTTGGCGCATTTGAGATCTTTCTTTTAGCTGTTGTTATATCAGGTGTTTTTCAATTCTTATTAGGCGTTTTAAAAGCTGGTATTATTGGATATTATTTCCCTAATTCTGTAATCAAAGGAATGCTTGCAGGTATTGGTGTCATAATTTTTTTAAAGCAAATACCGCATGCTTTAGGATATGATAAAGACTTTGAGGGGAATCTCGCTTTTAGTCAAGCAGATGGTCATAATACGATTTCTCAATTCTACTATATGTTTGAGGGCATTTCACCAGGGGCTGTAATCATTTCAATTGCCTCCATTGCACTTTTGATTTTATGGGAACAGAAATTCATGAAGAAAATTTCTCTTTTCAAAATCATCCAAGGACCATTGGTGGTTGTTGCTCTCGGTGTAGCCTTACATTTATTTTTCAAAAATGGTGGAATGGCATTAAATGCAGATCAGATTGTATCCATTCCGGTTGCTGATGGTTTTTCAGGATTCTTAGAGCTCTTTACTTTTCCAGACTTTAGTCATTGGAATAATCCAAAAGTCTATTCCGTGGCTATTACTTTAGCTGTTGTCGCATCCTTGGAAACCTTGCTTTGTCTCGAGGCTACGGATAAACTAGATCCACTCAAAAGAGTGACTCCAGCTAATCAAGAATTAAAGGCTCAAGGAATTGGAAACTTTGTATCTGGATTTATTGGAGGATTACCGGTTACACAAGTAATTGTTAGAAGTTCTACAAATATTCTATCAGGTGGTAAAACAAAGGTTTCAGCCATTACACATGGTGTAATATTATTATTCAGTGCGATGGCAATTCCTCATATTTTAAATTTAATCCCGCTTGCAAGCCTTGCTGCTATTTTATTCTTGGTGGGATATAAGTTAGCGAAGCCTTCTCTTTTTAAAGAAATGTATCAAAAAGGATGGACGAATTTCATTCCTTTTATTGTTACAATTTTAGGAATTGTATTTACAGATTTATTAGTTGGAATTGGTATTGGCATGGCAGTGGCCATCTTCTTCGTACTTTACGATAATTATAAAAAGCCATTCTTATTTGAGTCGGATAAGCACTTCGGCCCTAATGGTGAAATCCTTTTACAATTGAGTGAAGATGTCACTTTTCTTAACAAAGCGAATATTCAAAGAGCACTAAACATTGTTCCAGATAATAGCAAGGTAATCATCGATGCTTCAAAATCTATTGAAATTCATCAAGATGTAATTGAGATTATAGAAGAGTTTCAAATCAATGCGAAAGAAAGAAGTATTGAGGTAGAAATCATTGAGCGCAATATTAAAGACATAAAAATTGCACCCATTGATGTCTTAGAATCTACCGTAAAAAAATACCAACTAGATCCAGTATTAGCTAATTAGAAAAAACACTAACATGATTGAAGGAATCACACAAACCAAAGAAACTCAGACAGCCCTCTCGACTGCTGACGCTATAACTTTATTGAAAAATGGAAATGAGAGATTTATAAATAACAATCCGATCCATCGAGATTTTTCTGCACAGGTACAGCAAACAAGTTCGGGACAATTCCCTTTTGCATCTGTAGTGAGTTGCATTGATTCTAGAATTCCCACAGAAATCATATTTGACCAGGGAATAGGTGACATTTTCAATGCGAGAATTGCTGGAAATTTTGTCAACAAAGATATACTAGGCAGCTTGGAGTTTGCTTGCAAACTTGCTGGTTCAAAAGTAATCGTTATTATGGGACATACATCTTGCGGCGCAGTAAAGGGCGCTTGTGATCATGCTGAATTAGGAAACTTAACTGGCATGCTTGCAAAAATTAGCCCAGCTCTTAATCTTGTTAAAACAGAAGAAGGCGTTGATCGTAGCTCTGCTAATCTTTCTTTTGTAAATGAGGTAGCTGTAGAAAATGTCAAATTACATATGGACAAATTGAAACAAGAAAGTCCTGTTTTAAATGAAATGATCGAAAACGATGAAGTCGCACTTGTTGGTGCCATGTATGATGTATCAACAGGTAAAGTACATTTTATATAATTAGAAATTTGTAATACTGTAAAAGCACTATACGGAGATTCGTATAGTGCTTTTTTATTTTATTGATGCCCCAAACTTCTCTATTTTTTAATCCATTTGCCTAATTCCAATTTTTATTATACCTTGTTCGGCTTTTTCGCCATCATATTGGCGAATTATTCGACATGTATATTAATTGCCATAGTTATTACTCACTTAAATACGGTACACTCTCTCCCAAAGAGTTGGTAGCCGAAGCTGCACGTCGCGGTGTGAAAACACTGGCATTGACAGATATTAACAATACTTCCTGTGCTTTTGATTTTATCACAGCTTGTAAAAAAGAAGGCATCAAGCCTGTCGTAGGTATCGAGTTTCGTACAGATAGAGATGCCACGCATAGCCAAGAGCTTGATGACGAAAATGCTAACAAAACCGAGAAGCAAACTAACGAGCCTGAAGTCAATTACGCACAATTTCTTTATCTCGGAATCGCCAAGAACGGGGAAGGTTTCCGTGAGGTCAACGAATGGCTGACACAACACTCACTTGCGGGATCTTCCCTTCCTGAGATCGCTCCTCCCTTTAAAAATGTATATGTGATTTATCGAAAACTCGTAAAACCCATCGAAGAATTTCGGGAAAATGAGTTTATCGGCATTCGACCACATGAGGTCAACAAACTCTTTAGATCTCCCATCAGCAATCACTTAGATAAGCTTGTCATCTTTAGCCCCGTAAGCTTCTTAGATGATGAAGGTATGCGTACCCACCAATTACTCAGATGCATCGACCTGAATATTGTCATTGGCAAACTCGATCCAATACACTGCGCCAATAAAAATGAATACTTCTATCCACCAGAGACACTAAAGAAGTTTTTTGAACGATATCCAGAGATCATTATCAACACGGAGAACCTTCTTGAATCATGCGAAATAAACATGGAGCCCACGCACCTACTAAACCGCAGATGTTTTTCAGCATCCGAAGAAGATGATTTTAAATTACTCGCAAAGCTGGCTATGGACGGTTGTCGAGCACGCTTTGGAGAAAAGAACCGCAAGGCAATCAAACGCACCACCAAGGAACTCAAGGTGATTCGCAAAATGGGTTTCTCTCCCTATTTCCTTATTACTTGGGACATTGTGAGATACGCGCGACTCAGAGGCTTCCATCACGTCGGAAGAGGGAGTGGCGCCAATTCAATTGTGGCCTATTGCCTCTACATCACAGACGTAGATCCCTTAGAATTGGACCTCTACTTTGAGCGATTCATCAATCCCCATAGAAGTTCTCCTCCTGACTTTGATGTTGATTTTAGTTGGGATGAACGCGACGATATCATAGACTACATTTTTAAGCGCTATGGTAAAGAGCATACAGCCATGATCGCCACTTACAACACCTTCAAAGGAAAATCTATCATAAGAGAGCTGGGGAAAGTCTTTGGTTTGCCTAAGGATGATATCGACTGCATTGTCAACGAACCTCTGGCCAGCCATAAGCATCATCATTTTTCAAAACACATTTTTAAGTATGGCAAAAAGATAGAAGGCTTCCCCAATTATCTCTCCATCCATGCAGGTGGCATTCTCATTTCTGAAAAACCGCTCAATTATCACACCGCCTTACAAATGATGCCAAAAGGATTTCCCATTACGCACTTTGATATGTATGGCGCCGAAGATTTAGGGTTTCACAAGTATGACATTTTAAGTCAAAGAGGGCTTGGGCATATCAAGGATGCTGTGAGATATATTCAGGAAAACAAAGGAGTGCATGTAGACATACATGCAGTGGCGTCCATCAAACAAAATGAAAAGGTCAGAACGCAACTCCGCTCTGGACAATGCATCGGCTGTTTTTATATTGAGTCTCCTGCCATGCGCGGACTCTTGACGAAATTGAAATGCGACAACTACATTCATTTGGTGGCCGCCAGTTCTATTATTCGCCCAGGCGTAGCCAAGTCCGGAATGATGCGTGAGTACATCCATCGTTTTCATCATCCTGATAGTTACGATTACATCCACCCTGTCTTCGAACAGCATCTCGGAGAGACCTATGGTGTAATGGTATATCAGGAAGATGTGATGAAGATCGTTCACCATTTTGCGGGACTTGATCTTGATGAGTCAGATGTCCTAAGGCGAATCATGACTGGGAAGAAAAAGAGTTCAGACACCTTTGCTCGACTCCGAGAAAAATATTTTAGAAACTGCAAAGCACGCGGATATACTGAAGCGCTGACACAGGAAGTTTGGCGTCAGATTGAGAGCTTTAGTGGCTACTCTTTTTGTAAGGCTCACTCCGCCAGTTTTGCAGTAGAATCATTTCAGAGTTTGTATTTAAAGGCCTACCATCCCTTAGAGTTTATGGTCGCTGTGATTAACAATTTTGGAGGATTCTACAATACAGAACTCTATGTCCACGAGGCAAGAATGCACGGTGGAAAAATCCATGCACCCTGCATAAATGAAAGTGAAAACCTCACCTGCATTAAGGGTAAAGATATTTATCTAGGCTTCATTCATGTGCATTCGCTTGAGCGAAAGATTGTCCGAGCCATTGTAGAAGAAAGAGGACAAAACGGCGCTTATCAAAGTTTAGAACAATTCGTTGCACGAATAGATATATCTAAAGAGCAGCTGGAATTACTCATACGCATTGGGGCTTTTCGATTCACACAATTGAATAAGTACCAATTGATGTGGGAGAAAAATGCAGTGCATAATCCTGCAATAAAAAAAACACATACCGCAAGTATGTTTGAAGACGAAGTGCACGAACATTTTGAATTGCCCATACTCGATGAGAGTAAATATGATCAAGCTTTTGATGAGATCGAGTTGTTGGGCTTTCCTCTATGTTCTCCATTCGAACTGCTCAAGACCCATTTTAGGGGAGACATTATGGTTCTGGATATGGCAAAGCATATTGGAAAACATGTTAGGATGGTCGGCTACTACGTGGCTAGGAAAAATGTCACTACGGTCAATAAACGTTTGATGAATTTCGGCACCTGGGTAGACATGGAAGGTCGCTTTTTTGATACAACACATTTTCCTCCCAGCTTGGAAAAATATCCCTTCAAGGGGAAGGGCTGTTATCTGATCCAAGGTAAAATTGTTGAGGACTTTGGCTTCCCCAGTATGGAGGTAGATAAGATGGCGATGTTGCCCTTTGTTTCTGATGGGAGATATTAATGAATTGAATCAATTTTAGCATCTTTACATGAGTAACGTAAATTTTCGAATGCAAAACCAAAAATCCCTTTTCCAACTAGACCCTGATGTACATTATCTTAATTGCGCCTACTTATCTCCACAACTAAAATCCGTAGAACAAGCTGGGATGGAAGGCATGAAACGCAAAAATAATCCCATGTATATTAAGGCACATCATTTTTTTGATGATGCTGCTGAAGTAAAACAACTCTTTGGGCAAATGATCAACGCCAAAGCTCAACAGGTCGCTATAATACCGTCAACATCTTATGGTTTTGCTAATGCCTTAAATAATGTTCCATGCAAAAAAGGCCAACACATTATCTGTGTTTCAGAAGAATTTCCTAGCGGGTATTTTGCTGCCCACCAATGGGCAAAAACGCATGATGCAGAACTCATTACCATTGGTACTGAAGCAAACATCACTGCATCTGAATGGCATGAAAAAATCATGGACAAAATAAATGATCAAACTGCAGCAGTACTTATCTCATCAGTACATTGGTCAAATGGTATCAGATTCAAGCTTAAAACCATCGGAGCAAAATGCAAGATGCTTGGAGCAAAATTAATTGTAGATGGCACCCAATCGGTAGGAGCCTATCCCATAAATGTTGTTGAAGAAAATATCGATGTAGTGGTATGTGCCGCATACAAATGGTTGATGGGGCCTTATGCCACAGGTTTAGCTTATTATGATGAATCATTTAATGAAGGTAAGCCCATAGAAGAGAGTTGGATGAATCGTACCAATGCTATGAATTTTAGTCAACTGGCTAATTACGATCATCATTATACGGAAGGTGCAGGTAGATACAATGTGGGTCAAAATGCCAATATGATCCAGTTACCCATGATGAAAGCAGCCTTAAGTCAAATACTAGCATGGGAAGTTTCAGAAATTCAGTACTACTGCGAATCCCTCATGCATCAGCTTTTTGACTTTTGTAATGATATAGGAGCTGAGGTAGTAGAGGAAGATTTCCGATCAAATCATTTAGTCGGAATAGCATTACCTGAATCCGTAGATTTTGATGAATTGACTCACTGTTTCCAAACTAGAAATATTATTAGTTCTGTCAGAGGAAGTAGGATTAGAATTTCGCCTCATGTGTATAATACACAGAATGATATTGAGGCAGTGATTGATGCGATTTCAATTTGTAGCAAATAGACCCTTTAGCCTTTGAACCTTTTGACCCTTTAGCTTTTTGCCCTTTAGCCTTTAGCCTTTTTGCCCTTTACTAAAATATTAAATGCCTTTAAATACCGTTCCAACTAATAAGATCAAATAAGCAGCTACTAACACATATACCTGCTGTCCTTGAATAGAAGGAAAAAGATAAGAAATCGACAGTCCAAACAAAATAACCATCGCACTCAGGCCAACTGTCTTCGAAGAAGGAGGATTGAATCTCATTGTATTTATTTTTTAATCATCAATTTTTTCAATTAAGGAAGGGTCATTATTTCTCACATTCCCAACTGCCTTAGATACTTTATAAGCATCTATGAATTCATCTGGATAAGGTGCAATCATTTTTAAAGCTTCTTCAGCTGGCAATTCTTGATCGAGCCATAATTTTTCTTGCTCAGGTAAAAGAATGGCAGGCATTCGATTGTGAATGTGTTCCAATTTTTTATTGGGTGCTTGTGTTATTAAACTGAAAGAATGGATGGTTTCAGCTTCGGGGGATTTCCAAGTTTCCCAAATTCCAGCCACCGTAAAGATTTCAACATTGGTTGTAACGATGCGATAGGGCTGTTTTCCATCTGCCGTCTTTTGCCACTCATAAAAGCCATCAAAAGGGACAATGCATCTCCTTTTATTCACTGCATTGCGAAATGAAGGTTTTTCCAGAATGGTTTCTATTCTGGAATTGATCAGCTTATATCCAATCTTAATGTCTTTAGCCCAAAATGGTATCAAACCCCATCTAAAGAAAACAAGATGATCCTGATCATTATTAGTAATGACAGGATGCATCTGACTAGGGGCAACATTAAAACTAGGCAAAGGGTTGTACCGCTCTAATTCATCAGAATAAAAGCTCGCACCAAACCGCTCTTCTAGTTCGCTTTCGGTTTTCGTAAGAGAAGATCTTCCACACATTGTGGGAACCTATCTACTCTTAGTATGGACGTAAGCGTCTATTCCTTCGTTTGACTTTAGCTTCTGAACTGTATTATTAGCTGAGCTTAAATCAGAATTTCTTGATACCAATACCGTATGGTATTGAGAATAATCAAATACTACAATTTCTGCATTTGAATAACCTTTCTTTTTTAGCTTCTTTACTTGCCTTAAAGCATTGTCTTCCATCAAATAGTTTCCAGCTAATACCAAATGACGCCCATTAGGAGAACTGTTTGTTTTCACAACGGCGTTAACCTTCTCAGCTACATAACTTTCTTCTATGACTTCCTTTACTTCTTCAACTGCAACTTCTGCCTTTGCTGCAACTTCTTCGTAAGCAACTGTGACTGCATTGTCCTCATGGACATAGCTTTCATCTTGAACTTCATCATAGATTTCATCTGAAGCATAAGTTTCCTCGCTTTCCGATTCTGTATTAACAGTAATGGTTTCTGAAATTTCCTCTGCTTCAGGATTACATGAAGTGAAGATCGCACCTACCCATAGGTAGATAAAAAAGAATACGATTATTGCCAAGGCAATGGTTAGTACTTTGTTCATCTTTTCTTATTTTTTTAACCTTAAATAGCTTTTAACAAGCTGAATCATACAAAAATACAAATTAAATATATTTATAATATGTAATAAGGTCAATTTTTTTTAAATTTTTTTTACTGTACTTTTAAGTAGTACATGAAGAAGTATATTCCAATCATAAGCCTATTACTCAGTTTTTTGAGCTCAGATATCATTGCTCAAAAAATACAACTGACGCGTTCTTTCGATAAAAAAATGGAACAAATGAATTTGGTTTATCACTTCATTGACCAATCATACCTACACGTATCTTATCCAGATAGAGATGCATTTCGGAAATATGATTTGGTATTAGAAGATGATCAATCAAATATTGAAATAAAGGTTATCATCATCCAAAATCCTAAGTTGATGTTTCCAAATGTAAAAGCTGCAAGTACGATTTCCACCATGGCAAGTAATCAGGACGAACGGGATGAAATCACAGTTCAGGTATTAGCACAAGAAGAGTCATT
The DNA here is from genome assembly GCA_937961455.1 of uncultured Saprospiraceae bacterium. Classification (GTDB taxonomy): domain Bacteria; phylum Bacteroidota; class Bacteroidia; order Chitinophagales; family Saprospiraceae; genus CALGNN01. The sequence continues at coordinate 11,356 of CALGNN010000140.1, read as the reverse complement.
CAATCGCTATGGGGCAGATTTTGTGAGCATTGCAGATTATTTACCTAAGAGAGGAATAACTGGGAAAGAATATGGAAGAAGCATTTCGATATATAAAGAAGGTCTTGGTATGGTCATAACAAATATTTTTTATAATCAACTTGAAAATTTAGAAAGCTACAATAAAATAATTAGCTTTCAATCTTCAAAAATCAAGGAATAAGTCTATTCAACATGCCCTTGTTGTGGTAACACTTTAAATTGCGAATACACACTTAGATGAAAGACATTTTTCAAAATGATTCAGAAATTGTCTCTGCTATTAAATCGGGAGGATTGCATAGGAACAATGCCATTTCCTTTATTTATAAGAATCAAAAGACTTTTTCACGCGTAAAGCACTTTATATCATCTTGGAAAGGAAATTCTCAGGATGCTGAGGATATCTGGATTGAATCGATTTTAGTTTTAGATCGAAAGATTCGAAACGATGAATATGATGGCGGCAATATTTACGGCTTTGTATTTGGAATCTCCAAAGGCCTATGGAGAAACAAATTGAAAAAAAGCAACAAAATGGACCTAGTTGAAGAACCCGCCCTCATGGACTCTGTTGATGAAAATGATCCAGAGCAACTTTTTCAAACAAATGAAAGAATTGCAGTGCTGAAAAAAATGTTAGAAGAACTTGGAGAAGAATGTCAAAAGATTTTGAATCTCTGGAAACTCAATTACAAAATGAAAGAAATAGCTGAAATGCTAAATCTTTCATCTGATAATATGGCAAAGAAGAAAAAACATCAATGCCTGCAAAAGTTGAAAGAGAAAGCAAAGTTTTTTAAGTCACAACTTTAATGCTTGTATAGATATGGAAATACCTCATCCAAATACGGAGAAATACCTCAAAAATCTCTTGAGCCCATCTGAAAAAATTGCATTTGAGAAATTAATGAATGAGCATCCTCAATTGGCAGAAGATGTTACAAATGAAAAATTGGCTTTGGAAGCTATTGACCTTCTTATAGCTGACGAATTAAGAGCTACTTTAAAAAATACACCCAGAGAAGAACCAAAACTAATTCCACTTAAGAAATCTAATTTTCGAAAATGGTCCATAGCTGCAAGCTTTCTTATTCTGATAGCTGCTGCGAGTTATGTGTTTACTTCTCAACAAGATTTGGATAGTGAACAATTTGCACATAATAACATCGTACTAGTTGAAGAAGATATCGCTACAAGAGGTGATGATTCATCATTAGAGATTCACGCCACTAGAAAAGAGTTTGTCCAGGCACAATTATTATTTCAACAAGGCAAGTATCAAGAAGCATTAAAGCTTTATCAAAGCGTGTATGATTCGAATGATTTAAGTCCTGAAGATAAAGATATTGCTGATTGGAATATCATCATGTGCCATTTGAAACTAAAAAGTGTAGCTGAAGCAAAAACGCTTTTACAAGAGCTAATAAAGGACCAAAATCACTATTACTTTGACCAGTCAAGGCTCTTGTTAGACAAACTTTAAAAAAGACAGTTCCGCTAGGACTTCCAATTTCTGTTAATGATTTGTTAAAAAAATCACCCTCAAAAACATGGGGCATACAACAGCGTTTTTTTGTTGTATATTTTAATCAAATCTCAAAATTGGAAAAACCATGCAAAAATTTATTTCACTTATTGGTGCAGCAATTCTAGGAGGTTTAATCGCCCTAGGTGCTTTTCAATTAATTCCAAATAATCAAAAATTTGCAGAAGGTCCTCAGGCTTTTGTTAAACAAGCCAATAACCTTAATACTTCTCCATCTTTAAATCTACCAACTGATTTTGTAGTGGCTGCTGAGAAAGCCTCAGATGCAGTAGTTCATATTAAAGCACTTATTGATCCAAGTGCAACTACACAACAAAGAGGAGGAGGGCAAAATCCATTTGAAGAGTTTTTTGAATATTTTGGTCAAGTGCCAGATCAAGGTCCAAGAGCTGGATCAGGTAGTGGGGTAATATTTAGTAGAGACGGATATATCGTGACCAACAATCATGTAATTAATGGTGCACAAGACATAGAAGTTACCTTAAGTGATAATAGAATATTTTCAGCTGAATTGATTGGGAAAGATCCGAATACTGATCTAGCTGTTTTGAAAATTGATGAAACACAGCTTCCAACAATAGAACTTGGAGATAGTGATGAATTAAAAGTTGGTGAGTGGGTTTTAGCGGTAGGCAATCCTTTTGGATACTTGACGTCAACAGTTACAGCAGGCATAGTTAGTGCCAAAGGAAGAAACATAAGATTACTAAGAGAAAAATATGCCATAGAATCTTTTATTCAAACTGATGCCGCAGTAAACCCTGGAAACAGTGGAGGCGCATTAGTTGATACTGATGGAAGATTAGTAGGAATCAATACCGCGATTGCAACCCAATCAGGTGTATTCTCTGGTTACTCATTTGCGATACCTGTCGATATTGTAATTAAGATAGTAGATGACTTAATTGAGTTTGGTGAAGTGAAAAGAGGTTTCCTTGGAATCAACATTCAAGACCTCGATTCTGAACGTGCAGATGAACTTGGAATAAACATTTCACAGGGTGTATATGTTGATTCTGTGATAGATGGTAGTTCTGCACAATATGCTGGGGTATTGCCACAAGATGTCATCACAAGAGTTGACGGTAGAAAGATTAATAAAGTATCTGAATTGCAAGAATTTGTAGGCAGATCTAAAGTAGGTGATGTTTTAAATGTCACAATAAATAGAAAAGGGAAAATGAAAGATATTCCTGTAAAATTACGTCCACCTCAGGGTTGAACTCAATGATAGATTTTCAAAACAGATCTTCATTGAAACCGAAAGATTAAAGTTGGTTTTTCGTTTTGTTTTGATGCACCCGCTTTCACTAACCAGAAGCGGGTGTTTTTTTTGCCTAAAACTAAACTGAAGCACCAATGCCTATCGTTAGCAAACTAAGCCTAACAGCGTTTTGACTTTGTAAAACAAGTGCACAAGCTTCCAATGTAGCACCCGTAGTCAAAACATCATCCACTAGCAAAATGTGTTTCCCCTCAATTTTACATCCTGGCTTTATTTGAAATGCATTTGTTAAATTATCTAGTCGTTCTTGTCGAGACTTCTTTGTCTGAGTAGCAGTGTGTCTTACCCTTAAAAGTACTTTGGTTTCACAAGGTTTACCCATGGATTCTGCTAGTGCTTTAGCAAAAACTTCAGACTGATTAAACCCCCTTTTTCCTTCCTTTCTAAAATGCAAAGGAACAGGGATGACCATATCCACCTGTTTATACAAAAGCTGATTTTTTAGAATACTACCATATTGCTTTCCTAGATAAGTGCCAATATGGATATTCCCCTTGTATTTAAATTGGCTGATTAAATTCTGAGCAACACCACCTTTGGAAAATCGATACATTGCTGCTCCAGTATAGATCGGTACTCTTCCCCAAAAGTGTCTGGTAAATTCATTTTCTCGAAATTGATGAAGTTCACTAATCGTAGATTTTGATTGGCAAGCAACACACATAATTTCACCATGTGGCGCTTCGACCTCTAAACAAGCATTGCAAGTGTTAGGGAATAGTAATTCGAATGCTCCCTCAATAGGAAGCATGAGGATTCGTTTTAGTTTCATGATTGTAGTTCTTGAAACTAAGCTAAGAAAAAAATGTTATTGGTCTAGAGCTTCAATAAAACTCAGTTTGATATCTTGACATGTAAAATCAAAAACAGGAATATCTGTTGGTCCAGGTTTGGTAATTTCAGTTTCACTATCTAATAAACTTCCTTTAAATCTTACTTCCAATGCTTTTGCAGCTATAGTTGATTCTTTTAATTCATCTGATAAATTTACCGGGTAATAAATTTTATTCCCTGTCTCTAATACATAGTTGTAGCATCCACGACTACATACTTTAGTAACTAAACTTCCTTCTTGAAATTCTTCCTCTAAGGCAGTGGCTGAAGGTGTATTACAAGACAAGGAAAAAATAGCAATACAGATAAATGTTAGTAAATTAAATTTCATAGTTTGTTTATGATTATACCTCAAATAAACGAAACAAATATCTAAGAAGTATGGAAGATCAATTTACTCGAGCATTAATAGAGGAGACTAAAAGAAGATTGTTTGATGAGGGAATCACTCGAATAATAATTTGTTTAAATAAATTGACCTTAGAACAAATTTGGTGGAGACCAAATGAACATTCCAATAGCATTGGAAATTTGACACTCCATCTTTGCGGAAATGTAAGGCAGTGGATTTTATCTGGAATTGGAGCTCAGGAAGATATTCGAACAAGGGACCAAGAATTTGATCAAAGAGCGGCCATTGACAAAGAAATTCTAATTAATGATTTACACAAATTGGAGCAAGAGGTTAGAATGGTTCTTGATCAAATCCAGCCTTCTGAATTATTAAAAAAGCGCCTAGTTCAAAATATTTACGAAGAAAGCGCTCTGAGTATTCTTATTCATGTCGTAGAACATTTTTCTTATCATGTTGGGCAAATCAGTTGGATTACAAAAATGCAACTAGATATAGACTTAGGCTATTATGAAGGTCAAGATCTTGGATGATTAGGTACTCACTAAGGTACCCACAGGCGTGCCTGTTACGATCTTTTGAAGATTTCCAGGTTCATTGATATTGAATACATTTATTGGAATATCATTTTCTTGGCAAAGTGTAAACGCAGTCATATCCATGATGCCTAATCCAAGGCTAATCACTTTCGTGAAAGACAAATTATCAAACATGGTAGCTGTTGGATCTTTTTCTGGATCTGCGGTATAGATTCCATTCACTCTTGTGCCTTTTAAAATCGCATCACAGCCCATTTCGTTTGCTCTTAATGCTGCAGCAGAATCTGTAGTGAAAAACGGACTACCTGTCCCTGCTGAAAATATAACAACTCTTCCTTTTTCAAGATGCCTTATGGCTCTTCTTCGAATATAAGGCTCTGCTATTTGCAAAATCTCTATGGCAGAGACTAAACGTGTATAGACATTCAAATTTTCAAGTGCACTTTGTAATGCTAAACCGTTGATGACGGTAGCCAACATTCCCATATAATCTCCTTGCACTCTTTCTATACCAGAATGAGAAGCATTCAGACCTCTAAAAATATTTCCACCACCAATTACGATTGCGACCTCTGCACCAAGATCAACGATTTCTTTGATTTGTCTTGCGTAGTAAACAAGCATGTCAGCGTCAATACCATATTCTTGCTGACCCATTAAAGTTTCTCCGCTTAGTTTTAGTAAGATTCTTTTGTACTTTAACTGCATCCTGTCATTTTGCTAAGACGAAGATATATTTTTAATTAGCCTATTCAGAAATTCAAGCTTAAAAAATTTGTTTTCTATTTGTCTAGCATTAATCAATAACTACAAATGGAAGCGTTTTTGTTTGATCACCAAATTGCATTCGCAAATAATACATGCCACTTTGTTTAAATTCGGGATGGATGACAATTTTACTGTCTCGAACATTGCAATCCGTTTGTTCCCAAAACTTGCTTCCATGAAAATCAAGTACTTCAAGCTTAACTTCTTGATAGAACTGCGGGATTTGGTCAATGGTAATTCTGCTATTTTTAGCTACAGGATTAGGAAAAATTCGAATAAGATCTGTGTTCCTATTAGCAGGTTTAATAGTTGCTACGCTTGAATACATACTTGATCCGTCTATGCCTATTTCTTTTATTCTATAATAAATAATATCTGCCTCATCAATAAGTGCATCATACCATTCATAGCTTCCACCTGAATATATATCACCTTTCGATTCTGTTTGATAAATTTTTTCAAATTCAATACCATCAAAACTTCTTTCGATTTCAAAATGAGAACTATTTATCTCTGTCCCTGTGACCCATGATATCAATACCTCATCGTCACCAAATTTTGAAACTTCAAATCTTAAAAATTCAACTGGAAAAGTATTCCCCAAGTCATTATAAAATCCAACTCTATCTCCAGTCGGAACGCCATTGCCATTGGCCACAACGGAAGTTGCAAATACATTCACATCAAGAACACTTACTGAGCTGGGAGCAGTCCAGGTACCTGTATACCTTATGGTATCTTGGGAATTGAAAAACTTAGCACCGTTGTTATGTTCAAAATATTGACGTCCATTAAAAAAGGATACTGTAGCGTTTGCATCAGTACTTGCAAGGGTACCAATACTGCTAGAAGAAGGTAAAGAAGCTCTAATTACGGTCATTTGAAATCCTCCACGATCGTTTGCATCAGTATCTGGAGTGTTTTGTATTATTTCAACTGTGATTGGATAAACCGTATTCGGCGTAATGTCGCTTTGAGGAAAACCAAGGACGTTGAATTCAATATCTTGAGTTCCACCTGAGTGACAGTTCGTGCATGCTACATCACCTGGTGCACCACTAGCGCCATTTGGTGGATTACCTGAAAAGGCCAGTAGCATTAATGAAAATATAAAGAAGGAGATCTGAACTAGCTTTTTATTTTTAAACATAGTATGATTTGATCGAAAGCAAAAAATACAAAAAAAGGCTCATAGTAAAATAACTATGAGCCTCATTTATTCTGGAAAGCTAATAATTTATCCTAAAGCGACATGTTTGAAGTCAACAACAGATAAATCAGATTGTACGCTCTGCAAATATTGTGTTACAGAGACTTTACTATCTTTTACATAAGCTTGATTTACTAAGGTGTTTTCCTTGAAAAATTTATTAAGCTTACCCATAGCAATTTTCTCTAGCATTTCTTCAGGTTTACCAGCTTGTCTAGCAACTTCTTTCCCAATTTCGATTTCTTTCTCTACAATACTAGAATCAATACCATCTTTATCAACGGCTAAAGGCTTCATCGCTGCTACTTGCATAGCTAGATTTTTTCCGGCTTCAAAACTTTCATCAGAAGCGATATTTAGACCTACTAATACTCCAGCCTTATTACCCATATGGATATATGGTGAAACGATCTCTGCTTCTAAGTTTTTATAATCTGCGATTTCAATTTTTTCGCCAATTACACCTACTTGCTCAATTACTTTATCTGCAACAGACATTCCTTCTGAATAAGTTAATGCCAATAATGCGTCTTTGTCAGATGGAAATTCTCTCAATGCCAACTCTGCAAAACTCTTTGCAAGGTTTACAAAATCATCATTCTTTGAAACAAAATCTGTTTCAGAACTCAACCTTACTACTACTCCTCTTTTTCTATCGTCAGATACCAGTGCAATCACTGCACCTTCTTTAGCTTCTCTATCTGCTCTTTTTGCAGACATTTTCTGACCTTTTTTTCTTAAGATTTCAATTGCTTTTTCTGAATCTCCCTCTGCTTCTACTAACGCTTTTTTGCAATCCATCATACCTGCTCCGGTGATGTCTCTTAATTTTTTTACATCAGATGCTGATATACTCATTTCTATTAAAATTTATTTGATTTATTAAATTAGGCTACTAAACTAGGCTTGCGCTGACTTCTCTCTTTCTTCTCTTGCAGCTCTCCTTTCGTCTAATCCTTCTTTGATAGATTCTGTGACATACTTTGTAATCAAACCAACTGATTTTGAAGCATCATCATTTCCTGGAATTGGAAAATCTACCAAGCCTGGATTAGAATTCGTATCAACGATTGCAAAAGATTTTAATCCAAGTTTATTAGATTCTGCAATTGCAATATGCTCGTGATGTACATCAACAATAAATACTGCAGCAGGTAATCTATTTAGATTTGCAATACCTCCTAATACTTTTTCAAGTTTATTACGCTCTCTTGTCAAAGTAAGACGTTCTTTTTTTGTAATAGAAGTTACATTACCATCAGCCAATAATTTGTCGATGCTATTCATCTTCTTTACAGATCGCTTGATAGTGGAAAAGTTGGTCATCATACCACCTAACCATCTTTCTGTAACATAAGGCATGTTTACAGATCTAGCAGATTTAGAAACAATCTCTCTAGCTTGCTTTTTTGTAGCAACAAATAATATTTTACGTCCAGACTTAGCAATCTGCTTCATTGCAGCAGCTGCTTTTTCAAGACATTCTTGTGTTCTGTTTAAATCAATGATATGAATCCCTTTCTTTTCCATAAAAATATATGGACGCATTTTAGGATTCCATTTTTTACGCATATGCCCGAAGTGTACTCCAGCATTTAGCATTTCATCATGTGTAGGTAAACTCATTTATATAATTACTTCTACTTTTTTAAAATAAGGTTGATTAACGTTTTGAGAACTGGAAGCTCTTTCTTGCTTTTGGTTTTCCGTATTTTTTACGTTCAACCACACGAGCATCTCTTGTCATAAACTTCTTCGCTTTAAGCGCTGGTCTATAATCTTCATTGACCTTTACTAAGGCTCTTGAAATCGCAAGACGTAAAGCTTCAGCTTGTCCCTTAATTCCTCCTCCAGACACATTCGCATTTAGATCATAGGTTCCTTCAACTTCAACCGTCTTGATAGGATCCAAAACACTTAACTCCATATACTTTAAAGTAAAGTATTCATTAAGTGGCTTTCCATTTACGGTTATTTTGCCTTCTCCATTTTTTAGATATACTCTGGCAATCGAAGCTTTTCTTCTGCCAACGGCATTTATTATTTCCATCTAATTAGATAATTTTTAGTGATTGAGGCTTCTGTGCAGCATGTGGATGTTCTCCTCCAGCATAAACATGAAGCTTTTTAAACATAGCTCTTCCCAAACGATTTTTTGGCAACATACCTTTTACTGCATATTCCAAAAGTAAGATGGGATTCTTGTCTCTAATTTCTTTGGCAGTTTTACTTTTTTGTCCACCTGGATAACCTGAAAAAGTCAAATACACTTTGTCATCCATCTTGTTTCCAGTAAATCTTGCTTTTTCAGCATTGATGATAACCACATGATCACCAGTATCAATGTGAGGCGTATAAGAAGGTTTGTGCTTGCCTTTCAATACATGGGCAACTTGGCTGGCCATTCTACCGATCACCAAATTCTCTGCATCTACTAGCCAAAAAGCTCTAACGACATCTTCTTTGCGCTCTGATTTTGTTTTATAACTCAGTGAATCCACTGCTTAAAAGTTTTTAATTTTGAGAATATTCTCTAATCCATTCCTCCTGTATAAAGTAGGAGATTTAAAAATGGAGTGCGAAGGTAATTTTCTAAACTCAATAAACAAAGGAAAAAAGGAATAAATACTGTTAAAGTTTGTGTAAGTGGTTGAAATTCAGTCTTAAAATCGCAATTTTTTGAAATTACTCTTGAATTTTAGAACAGATTTTGGCTTACAAAAACATTTTAATGATAATAATGTTCCTAAATGGTAAATTTGACCCGATGGAAAATTTAGAAAAGCCAGCTTTAAAAGATCCAGAAAGTGAATCAAGGAAAAAAGATCATATTGATCTAGCCTTTGAATCTAGAGTACTTTCAGGTCAAATTGATAACAGATTCTACTACGAACCTGCGCTTGCTTCCAATGATATAAGTCAGCAAGATATTTCAATTTCATTTGCTGGCAAGCAACTTTTAGCTCCACTTTGGGTCTCTAGTATGACTGGTGGCACCAAATGGGCAAAAACCATAAATCACAATCTTGCTAAAGCTTGCAATGAGTTTGGCTTAGGAATGGGACTGGGTTCGTGTAGACCTTTATTATATTCGGACGAATTTTTAGGAGATTTTGATGTGAGAGATATTATAGGTTCCTCCTATCCTTTGTATGCAAATATTGGAATAGCTCAGATTGAAGAACTTTTCGAAGAAGACCAGATTAATAGATTATCTATTTTGATCGATAAACTAAAAACTGACGGTCTTATTATACATATAAATCCTTTACAGGAATGGTTGCAACCGGAAGGAGATATTATTAAACATCCTCCGATTGAAACGATTAAACGTGTTATAGATACATTGCCTAATATCAATATTATCGTAAAAGAAGTTGGACAAGGAATGGGTATTAATAGTTTACTAGCACTATTGCAACTGCCAATACAAGCTATCGAGTTTGGAGCAAATGGTGGAACCAATTTTGCAAAACTTGAAATGGCACGTTCAGATAATTTTCAAAGAACGCAATATGGACCCCTTGCCATGTTAGGTCACTCTGCTGAAGAAATGGTCGAGATGGTGAATAGCTGTGTCGAAAGATTGGGACATAAAATTCTTTGTAAAGAAATTATTGTTTCTGGTGGCATAACACATTTTTTGGATGGCTACCATTTAATTAATAAATTAGAAATGCCTGCAATCTATGGTCAAGCTTCTGCTTTTCTAAAATATGCTAGAGAAGACTATGAAACTTTGAGAAATTTTGTGGAAGCTCAGATTAAAGGAATAAAAATAGCCCAAGCCTATTTGAAAGTAAAGTAATGAAGGAAAAAGCGCATACGATATCAGGATTTTCAAAATTATCCAAAGATGAAAAAATTGAATGGTTAGTCGAAAGCTATTTTGAGGATTCCAATGAAGTCAAAAAAGAATTTCAAGCGCATTGGCACCCAGATAAAAATCAACAAAAAATCTTAGATGGTTTTAGTGAAAATACCATTTCAAACTTTCCTCTTCCTTTCGGTGTCGCACCTAATTTTTTAATTAATAATAAAACCTATTGCCTCCCAATGGTAATAGAAGAAAGTTCTGTTGTCGCTGCTGCTTCATCTGCCGCAAAATATTGGTATAGCAGGGGTGGATTCAAAGCAGAAATTATCTCAACAAAAAAATTGGGACACGTTCACTTTTGTTGGAATGGAGATGCTAGCAAATGGCATCAATTGAAAGACAAACTTGAAAAGACGCTGAGATCTCACAGCTCTGATATTACAGCAAACATGGAAAAGAGAGGAGGAGGAATAGAGGACATCGAGTTACTCGATAAAACAGATTTGATGGATGCCTACTATCAAATAAAAGTTTCATTTGAGACTTGTGATTCTATGGGCGCCAATTTCATCAATTCAGTTCTTGAACGATTTGCATCATGCCTTAAGGAATTTGTTGCTGAAGAACCGAGTTTTACGAATCAAGAAAAAGAAGTTGAAATTATCATGTCCATTCTATCAAACTACACACCTGAATGTTTAGTAAGGGTGTCTGTTGAATGTGCGATAGAAGATTTAAAACTTAATAATGAAGAAGATGCTCGCGCTTTAGCGAATAAATTTTGCAAAGCCGTTCAAATTGCAAAAATAGATCCTTATAGAGCTACCACACATAATAAAGGAATCTTTAATGGAATCGATGCAATAGCTTTGGCCACTGGAAATGACTTCAGATCAATAGAAGCCTGTGGTCATACCTATGCATGTCGAGATGGACAATATCGAAGTCTTAGCGATTGTAAAATTGAAGATGGTATTTTTTCTT
>CALGNN010000139.1 GCA_937961455.1 uncultured Saprospiraceae bacterium | reverse complement strand
GGCCAGACACCATGAAGATCAAGGAAGGGGAAATTATTCACCTTACCAAAGATGCTTTCTTGCTCTTGCTTGGCAATTTCTTGGAGGCGTTCTTCGGAACCACCTGAGGCTAGATCCATCGAAAAGGTCATCGCAGGAATGGCTAAAAACTCTTTGTATCTTTTTTGCGCATAGTATCTCAAGCCTTCATATTCACCTTGGTCCATTTCGTGTAAAAGTTTGATCAGATGAGGAATGTCATTGGCATCTCCCAAGTCGCGTTTGAAAATAAAGTCCAAGCCAAATTTTCCAAAACGGATCGTCTTTTTCAATTTTATCGGTGTTGCTATGCGCAATTCTATCGGCTGTTCACTGAGTTTTTTTGATACCCTTTGATACAAGATTTTTAAATCTGGTATCGAAGCTGCCAAAAGGCTATCTACCTGTATTAGCTCATTCAATTTGTCCAATTGATTGTCAAGATCCATTGGCATTTTAAAGGTCTCGTCCAATCCTTCTACACCAATTAAAATGGCGCGCTCTACTCGATCTTCATATTGTTTGAGATAGACCTGTCCCAGGTGTGTTCCATAACTAAATCCCATGGGGATAATTTTTTCATAGCCAAGAGCCTCACGAACTTCATCTATGTCTTGTGCACTTTCTACAGAGTTGTATCCATTGAGATTGATGCCTCTCCTTTCAAAGGCTTTGAGTGCTTTTTGTGTAATTCCTTCTAAGTGTTTGCTTGCTGCATCCTCTGAAACGAACAAATCATCTTGGGGCCATTTCAATTGGGCATACCACATATGCAATTTATTAACACCTCTTTGATCTATCAAGATGACATCACGGTCCTCTAAAAAAGCAGACCAATAGTAGAGCGCATTTCCATTTTCCGCCTGCCCCGTCGCACCTTGCCCAGGGCCTCCTGCTAAATAAAAAATAGGTGTCTTCGGTGATGAAGAAAAGCTCTTAATTTTTGCAAAATCTATTTGAATGCTGCGAGAATTTTTATCCGTTCTTAGCTCAGGCACTGCTATTGATCCTCTTTCTATCGTGTAGTTATTTCCCTTGCTATCGCTCATCGTATAATGCTTCGGTTTATAACTAATGAAAGCATATGCAATAACTGTTAGTAAAACGAGGGCTAATGGAATGGAATATCTTTTCTTCAACTTCATGATTTTAAATTTCTTGAAACAAATGAAGAGAAAAAACCATCCGAAATCGACCGACCACGCAAAATTGAGTGTATTCGGACTTTTTTGGGGTGGTTTTTAAAGCATTAGGACCTTTTTCTCAGCTAGAAAGGGATTTTTTGTAGGCAGAAGGCGTCATCTTTGTATGTTTTTTGAAAGCAAGATTGAATGTAGACTTTGATTTAAAACCACTTTCATAAGCAATACCCAACAAATTTAAGTGTTGCTGTGAAGGGTCAAGCATTTTGGCCTTTACTTCTTCTACTCGAAATGCGTTGATATAATCAAAGAAGTTTTTCTTTTCATATTCATTAATAATCTGGGAAAGATAACCACTACTTAGTCCAAGTTTGTCAGCAAGCATTTTCAAATTGAGCGATTGATTTAAAAAAACTTTTTCCTCAAGCATCAACTTATTGAGCTTTTGATGATAGATCCGTGTATTGTCTGACAGTTTATTGTCTTCCGTATCTTTTTGGGTATGGTAAATTTCTGGAATCCTATTGGCGTTTCTAAAATAGGTACTATAGCCTATCCAATAAATTAAAATAGAAGAAGCGATCCACATGGGATAGTACATATTATAAGCTGCGTATCCCGTAATTAATTCAAAGACTGCAGGAAGTGCGAATAAAATCAAAATTCCTATCAAAAAGAAAAACAAACGATTCAGCCATTTCAAACTAAAATCGCTGATATCAGCATAGTTGTTTTGAAGGGTTTTTTCAAATAAAATGATTTTTCTAATCGAAATAAAAAAGACTACAAGGCTCGAGGTGAGCAGTAATAAATCAAATATATTATAGACGCCAAAAATGAAATCCTTTTGTGCTATTACGCTATCACGATCTATAAGTGTCCGAATGGTCCCCCATAACTGCCAACATAATTGCAAGGCAGATAGTCCTAGCAATATCCAGCCTAAGGGATCTATTTTTTTATGTGGATTGAGTAGGGCGTGAACAAAGAGGTGAAGTGCAGCAATAATTAAAAGTGGACAATACAAAGGCGAAAAATCCCACACAGTTAAAAACCCCCGAACACCTATCGTTTCCAATGTATAATAGATGCTACTCAAAGCGAATCCTAAAATAAATAAGGAAAGAAAAATATTGGCTCTTTTGTTATTAAGTGGCTTGGCCCATAAAAATCCAACAAAGAATATTCCTTGGATGGCACCAAGAATAATAATTAAATCCAATACATTTATCCCTTCTATCACTTTGTTATATTGCATCGTAAAGATAGTCCTAGAAAATTGCGAGGCAAACCCAATAAAAAATTGACCAAGATGAATCTTCGATTACTTTTCATTGTAATAATATTTTTAGGCATTGTACAAATAAACTTTGCACAAGATCTTGAGCAGCAGTTTCAGGCCATTTTAGATTCTAACTATCAAGCTCATAAAGATGCGATTGGATTTATGATTCATGTCGAATCCCCTGATAATAATATCTCTTGGACTTCCGCTGTGGGCTTTGTCGATAAAGAAGAAAGTATGAAGCTTGATAAAGATCAGCCGCTCCTCATCGCCAGCAATACCAAAACCTACATCTCTGCGACAATATTAAGATTGGTAGAAAAGGGTAAGTTTGATTTGGACCAAGCAATTAAAAATTTGGTGTCTAGAAAAACAAAACGTTTGCTCAAAAATGCAGGATATGATATTAATAAAATAACCGTCCGACATTTATTATCACACACATCCGGAATTAGCGACCATGTTGATAAATCTTACTTCGTCTTTGTCAATGAAAATCCAAAATACCAATGGACCAGAAAAGAGCAGATTGCCTTAGCTATGAAAAAAGCAGCACCAGTTGAAGCTGGCACAACTTATTCTTATGCAGACATTAATTACCTCTTGCTCACGGAAATTATTGAGCGCTCCACCAAGAAACATTTCTACAAAGCCGTTCGAGAATTATTGGATTTTGAAAAACATCAATTAGATGATACTTGGTTTGTCAATCTAGAAAGAAGACCCACTCAAGCGCTTTCTTTTCCTAACCAATATTCAAGCAAGTTTACAGTAAACTCTTCTCAAATAAATCCATCTTGGGATCTGTATGGAGGAGGGGGACAAGCCACCACAGCTAAAGATTTAGCTAGGTTTTTTCAATTATTATTTAATGGTGAAATTGTCAAAGACCGTGAAGTGCTTGCTCAGATGCATACAAAAGTGATTACCGAAGGAGAAGCTATAAACTACTGCCTAGGCTTGTTTAATTTACCCTCCTTTTTTGGGACGAACGTATATTACCATGGAGGCTTTTGGGGGACTGATGTAGTATATATTCCGAGCCTCAATACCAGCATTGCCATTTTTACCTTAGTAAGGGAAAAGAGAGATATCAACATTCAAATAAATAGCGCTATCATTGATTTAATAAAATCAGAAAGTAAAAACCGTGAATAGTTTGAAAGCTTCTTTCGCTTTAATTGCGTTTTTATCAAAAATTAAAGAACTAAACCGAAGCAACTTTTTATACAATTTATGGTCATTAAACCATAGCACGAAATAAATTCAAGAACTAAGCAGGACCCATATTATGAGATTAAATATTTTGGATTCGCTAGAGATTTTACATTTTAAAAATCATCGAAGAACCTATCCCGTTCACTATCATGAAAGCTATTGTATATCTCTAATTAGAAATGGCGTGTTTGGAGAAAATGAGCATGTCGCCCCTAAGGGAACCATAGTCGTTTCTCACCCCTATGAAATCCATGAAAATAATCTTGTCGAAAATATTGGTGCGAGTTACACGACTTTTTATGTTAGTCCCGAGGTCATCAATTTTATCAGTCCATATTCGCATACTTCTTTTACACATAAAGTAATTGAAGACCCCTTAGCTTTTCAATTGCTCGATGCGACGCTAAAACAAGTAGGCACGGAAGAAGAAGTAAGCCTCAACTTTCAAAAAGGATTTTGTCAAAGTATCGACCATCTCATAAAAGTGCATGGAAATAACCAGCCCTATCATAGCAAAGAAGGTTCTGCCCTTCTAGAAGAGGTCAAACATTTTATTGCAAAGCATCTTCATGATAAAATCGATTTGAGTGGCTTGGCGAATCTTGTGGGTATGAGCAAATTCAAATTCATCCGTTGGTTTAAATTGCACACAGGCATAACGCCCTTTGAATACATCCTGCTGACAAGGGTTGGATGTGGCAAAAAAATGATTCAACAGGGTGTTCCTTTGGTAGATGTTTCTCTAAATGCCGGATTCTATGACCAGAGTCATTTTTCTAACTACTTTAAAAAATATGTAGGCATGAGTCCAAATGTCTACAAACACAACTGCAATATTTTACAAGACTTTTAAGTAGATTTTAAATAACCTTGTGCAACATGGTTAAACACCATCTTGTATGAGGTATATCATCACACTCTTTATTTTCATCCTACTCGGTTCTGAGGTTTTTTCTCAGAGGGTTCATGAATTTATAGACCTGATTAAAATTCCAGCGACACCGCTTAATGATCAGCAAGGCTCAGGTACTTGCTGGAGTTTTGCTAGCTGCTCTTTTATAGAATCTGAAGCTATCCGTTTAGGTAAAGATCCTATCACACTTTCTCCCATGTATTATGTAACACCCACCTACTTAGCAAAGGCAGAAAAATTCATTGTCACCAAGGGAGCAAGTTGGTTTGATGCAGGAGATTTGACCTTCAGTGTCTTAGATGGCTATAAAAATTTTGGAGCCATTCCAGAAGAAGTATATAATGGCATCGTTTCAGAAGATTGGAGGCATGATCAATTAGAAATGGATAATTTGTTGCGCGCTATGGTAGAATCTGTAGGTATGTCTGGCTATGGAAGAATCAAACCCAATAGTTGGAGGTCTTCTATCGAAGCCGTTCTTGCTGCCTATATCGGAAAAGCACCCGCCACCTTCCTTTATCAAAATAAATTGTATTCGCCTCAATCCTTCGCCAAGGAGCAGGTCGGAATTAATCCCGATGATTACTTGGAGATCACTAGTTATACACATCATGCTTTTTATGAAATGATCGTCCTTGACATTCCCGCAAATTGGAATCAAAATTCCTATTTAAATATTCCCATAGAAGACTTTGAAAAAGTACTCGATCATGCTTTAGAAAATGGATTCACACTAGCTTGGGATGGAGATGCTACAGAAGATCATTTTGATTATGAAAATGGGATTTGCCGATTAACAGAACAAGAAGAAAAAATGGAGATCACACAAGACTGGAGACAAAAAACATTCGAAGATCAATCGACCACAGATGATCATAATATGCATATCATCGGTAAGGCCAAGAATATGAAGAACGAAATCTACTACATATTGAAAAACTCTGAAGGTAATAATGGAATGGGAGGCTTTATCTATATGTCAAAGAATGCCCTTTTATTAAAAACCATTTCTTTGTTGGCTCATAAGGATGCCATCCCTTCAGACATCAAGAATAAAATTCATTGAGCACTAAAATTACGATGATGAGAAACATAGCCATATTTATAATTGGAATCCTTATTATTTATTCTTGCAATGTACAAGAAACACCTCCCAGCTGCAATGGCGTTTGGGCATCCATTGGTCACAACCAAATTTTGAACATTGTAGATAGCAGTACTTATGAGTATTATGATATTACATCCATATCGTGTTATCCCGTCAGAAAGCGATCTTTCAATGAAATCGTTGCTTCATTATTCATAGAGCATGATACGCTGATCTTAAGAGAAGGGCAAGAATTTACACGCTATGCTAGATTAAAGGAGCTACCCAAAATCTGTCAGAATACTTTGTCTGAAACAAAGAAGCACGACCCTCTCTTTAATTTTGATGTGTTTATGCAAACGGTAAAAGAAAACTATGCCTTCCTAGAACTTAATGAAATTAATTTTGAAAAACTCTATAAAACACAAAGAGCAAAACTGAATCCGAAGGCCACAGAGGCAGACTTGTATTTGCTTTTAGAAGAGACCTTTGAAAAGTTAAATGACAACCATGCCTTTCTGAATGCGCCAGATGAAGTCTATGATGCCATTGATAAAATGTTTGAAGATGAAATTTCAGAGGATGGAATGCAAGAACTAGGAGATTTTCCTGTGGCCAATGCAGTTAGCAAACATCATTTAATTGAAGATATGACCAAAGATACTTGGCTCATCGATTGGGGAAAAATAACTGAGGACATCGGCTATATTCAATTGAAAGCGATGTGGCTTTTTGCTGACTTAGATATTCCAAAAGGCATGGTTGATAGCTTGGGCTATGTCGATGCTTATGGTTTGACGCGAATAAATATGTTTGAAGGTCATTACGCGGAAAAAGAAGTTGAAGGTGCGAATAAAATTATGAAAACCGTGATGAAAGATTTAGCTGATACAAAATCAATCATAATAGATGTCCGATTTAATGGTGGGGGTCAAGATGTTGTAAGCTTTTGTATTCTGAGGCATTTTAATCCGACAAGAATTCAAGTGGCTTCTCAAAAATATCGATATGGTAATAGGCACACAGAAGTAAATCCCATATTTTTAGAAGCGCATGATCAACCTTATACAAAGCCTGTTTATGTACTTACCTCTCCCCAATCTGGTAGTGCGGCAGAAATGTTTTCTTTAGCCACTCTATCGATTCCCCATGTAAAAAGAATTGGTTCGTCAACGGAGGGTGCAATGTCAACTACCTTAGATAAAAAACTACCTAATGGATGGGACTTTTG
>CALGNN010000138.1 GCA_937961455.1 uncultured Saprospiraceae bacterium | reverse complement strand
ATAAAGGACTTGGCCATTTTGTAGTATGAGCATTCCTGTTGTATTCATATTGGCAGCAATGTATTGATCCAATGCAGCTCTTTTCTTCAGGCTGATGGTTTCGTTTTCAGAAGAAATATACTGACTAAGCGCTGTTCCTTTAAAGCTTGGTTTGTGCAAGGCGCATGAGCTAAGGAAGATAAGCATTGCGGATAGGGATATTGCTTTCATTGGTTTAACAAAGTTTAAATGAGTCTAGGCTTACTAAGATAAACTATGTCCACCGTGAAAAAAACAACTAAAGACAAGATTCGGCGCTTACTTGATCACACTTTTTCATTACACTTTAATTTATTATACAAATATGGCAATGTCTTTTAATTATTTATTGATAAATAATTAATATATAAAAACTTATGCTACATATAATATTGTTATTAAATTAAATTATATGTGTTTTAATGAATATAAATCACTAATTCATTCGATTATGCCCTCATATTGTCATTGTAAATGATTCGATAGTGAATCAGACAACTAACAAAACATTTAAAAAGATAAAATTGAACATCATGAAAAATTTAATTAATTCATTTTTAGTAATTATTTGCACAATCTCAATCTTTAATCTTAATGCTCAGGAAAGTGTTTCTGAAAACAATTCTGAAGTGAATGATCACAGGTATTCTATAAATGCAGGTGTAGGTTCATTTATGTTTGAAGAAAATTTTCTTTATATAGACGGAACACATTTAATGCCTTTAAACCAGCACTTTAGTTTCGAAACCAAAGCTTGCGTAAAAATAGCTAACTCGGAATACGTAGGTTCATTGGTAGGTTTAGAATTATTATCAGGAATCAGAATGTATTTAGCAAAAGAATCTTATTCAATGAGACCATTTGTAAATGTCCAAGTTGGAGGTGGCGTTTTAATAAGCCAAGATAATATGTTTGATTTCGAAGACTCAAAAAATAATGGAACAGAATTTACCTTATTACCGGATTTCGGTATCGGTGCTGGACTTGAAATCAACAATAAACTTCAAGTAAGTATGAGTATGGAATCCTTGTCTTTAATTGCTAAAGTAGGATACACATTTTAATTAATAATAAAATCTAAATAAAAAAGCCCTACACATGCTGTAGGGCTTTTTTATTTAAAACAAAATATTTCATTCTGTTAACTTCTGTCGGTCCTAATGTATAAAACAAATTCTCTAATTGCTCTTGCCTGATCCATTAAATCTTTTGATTCAAGATTTGACCTATTGTTTACTACCTTCTTTTTAATCCCTGCCTCTTCAATAATATTCCACAAATGCTCTGTAGTAATACAATAAGCTACTCCATTTACATCTTCAACCAAAGAAGCCAAGACCCCAATAATTTCACCTTTACTATTTAAAGCTGGACCACCACTATTCCCAGTATTCGTAGCTGCATCAATTTGAAACTTACCCTCATCTCCACCGATTCCTCTTTCAGAACTTACTACCCCTCTTGTCAACTTAATATCTTTTCCTAGCGCAGTTCCTAAGGGGTAGCCAAAAAGACTCACATCCTCTCCTAGCCTCGCAGAACCCTTCTTAATTACATAAGGCACTTTTTTCTTTTCGTAATCCTGCACCTTAATTATAGCTAGATCATTATGGACATCGACTGCCACCACCTTAGCATCTTGGTACATACCATTTATCCAAACTTGATGATTAACCCCTCCTTCAATAACATGATGATTTGTGACTGCATAACCATCATCTGTAATGACAAAACATGTCCCTTCACCCATTACTGTAATTCGAGTATGTGGATCACCCCCAGGAGATTTTGGATAAGATCTGGTTGGAGGATCAATGGAAGGTCCATCACTAATTACATAAGCTCTTTGCATGTCTCTTAAAGAATTCAATCTTTGGAATTCAAATTTGAAAGGCTTATCTGTTACTTTCGAAAATTGTAAAGCGGTCTGCATATAAAAGCCCCTCTTGTTAATATCTTGATACGTGTACCTAGGAGCATGTCTGTAACCTGCACTAAAACTCGCGAAGGGTGTTCGTACTTTTAGATAGGCATCTTGACTCCAATAATTAAATGAGCGTGCTACATCATCGAATAAGATGGGGACCTGCGAAAAATTTTTCACCATATCAAAATGCAAGCTTGCATCGCCCCACTTCCAATAATAAAGTGGTCCCGTCACACCTAATTGAATTCTATGATTGGTAACCGAGTCACTCAATTCCAAGCCAAGACCAACATTCACAAATTGAAAAATATTGGCTTCCGCATTCAATCCAATCATACTGTTGGAGGGACTAATATATTTTTTAGAGGGGTTGTTGCCAAACCTTGTCAGATTAGCTTCAATCGAATAAGAAGCTTTATGATAGTAATTACTTTTCAGGATGGATTGTGCTCCTATAGAGACAGCCATACTTAAGTACATTCCTATAAATAGGATGATTTTTATTTCATTCTTCATAACAGGTCATATTATAATTTTTTATAATATGCAAAAATCGCACCGAAAGAGTTTCTTTTTAAAATCTGAAGAAGAAAAGCAATCAATATTTTATAAATTAGCCAACCATGAAAGAGATTCGCAGAATATTACAACATTATAATCAGCGCAAAACATCACCATCCAAATATGCCTTAGCCACGGTAGTAAATGTTGAAGAATCTTCTTATAGAAGAATTGGCGCAAGAATGTTAGTATCCGCAGATGGCAATTGGATTGGAGGAATATCAGGTGGATGCTTAGAAGGTGATGCGCTCAAAAAAGCGCAGTTTGCCATCATCAAAAATCAAGCCTCTGTTGTGATTTATGACACCCTGAATGATGATGATTATCAAATTGGTGTGGGCTTAGGATGCAATGGCAAAATAGAAGTCTTGATGACACCAATCCATGATGAAGGGAATCACACACTTGATATCTTAGATCAAATAAAAGATGATCGTGACCCTAATATCATGATTAGCATCATCGAGTCAGAAGTATCTGATCTTCCTTTAGGAAAATCTTTCATTTATGATTTTGATAAGTTAAGTGAACATAATTTAGGATTTGCCTCAGCGACAATTTCAAGTGAAATTGAATCCATCAAGCAAAAGAGAAGATCAAAAGTAGTATCACTTAAAACACCAAGTGATCAATCGATCAGAATTCTCATTGAATATTTTGAACCTGAAATTCATGCGGTCATTGCAGGTGATAATTATGACATCAACACTTTCACACAAATGGCTTCAGAAATGGGATGGCGCATCAGTCTCATTGGCAAATTGAAAAAACTACAAAAACAAACAGCCGCCCTTGCAGAGAAAGTCTACGACTTTGCAGAAGCAGACAAAGTTAAAATTGATGCACACTCCGTGGTATTACTTATGTCTCATGACTATGATAAAGATGTCCAACTCATGAGCGTCTTTCATCCTCAAAATCCAAAATATATTGGGATGCTCGGACCCCGAAAACGGGCCATAAAAATCAAAGAAGAACTGGCCGAAGAAGGAATCATTGTTGATTTAGAAGCTGCAAACATCCATGCTCCAATTGGCTTAAATATTGGCGCCAATAGTCCTGAAGAAATTGCTATTTCAATTATTTCTGAGATTGTGCAAAAATTTAGAAGTGGCGATGGCAAATCCTTGAAGTATAAAGAAGGCACAATTCATCCACGTGAGGACTGAACGATTCAGCGAAGCTGATGATGACCAACAGGTCATCAAGTGAAGGAACCACGAATGTGGACGGGTGGGAAACGATTCAGCGAAGCTGATGATGACCAACAGGTCATCAA
>CALGNN010000137.1 GCA_937961455.1 uncultured Saprospiraceae bacterium | reverse complement strand
AACTACAATTACTACCTGTACCCAATAGGCAAACGATGCCTTCATCTCTTTGACACAAGGATCTTGCAGAACCTAAAGTGTCTGAATAAACTTCGCAACTAAGATCTTTAAAAGCATCGACAATCAGTTGTGCTTGTTTTTCAGACTTAATTCCAGTCCCATAATAATACAATTGTTGGATGGTGGAAGGCGCCTGATTTTTGAAAACCGCTTCTACTAGTTGATGCAGTACTTCTTGGTTGTGTATGAAAGGATTGTAAGCTTGAAGATGGAAGCTATTTTCAATAATACCAGAATCATGGATATATGTCCACTTAGAACTGCTGCTTCCTACGTCTGCTATAAGCTTACTCATAATTAATTCTCTTGTATAAGATAGTCACTAAAGCTTAATGTAAACTTACATCGTTCTTCTTTTTTAAAGGGTACTTTCCAGAAGCCTTTGTAGTTGATTTCTGTGGGTATGTATTTTTCTTCAAGTTTGTCGACCTTGATTTTCATGCTTACATCAAACTGATAAAGCAACTGTGATTGCTGAATGTGATATTCTCTCGCAATCACTTGGAAGTTTTCTTTCTTGAAATAAGTCCTCAGATATTTGATAATGGTTTTATCATTTTCATTGATAAAGTTAGGATGAATGGAAGCTGTAAAAACATAGCAGGGCTCGTTCTCAAAACGGGTGTGTGCTACTTGGTACTGATAATAAGGGCTCATCTCTTCCGAAAATATTTCTGTCATATTTCCGAGGAAGGGGAGGTCTGATTTGCTGCCTGGAGCAAATATGAGTTTTTTCAATTCATTAACTTGGTATTGATAAATATTCTTTGGGTTGATTTCAACCATGATGGGTCTGCTAGGATCGTCGCATTTTCTTTTCTTATTTTGAAAGAGGCGATCGTACATCGATAAGGTCAAATATTTATATGTACCGTTTGATTTATAAATTTTTCCTTTGGTAAGTTCTTCTTGGATTAAAGTTTGTCTACAGTTTCCTTCGACTTTTTGATAGGCTTTTTGATCGAATTGGGCGATACTTTTACCATTGCTTTTAAAAAATTCCATTTGACAAACACTGTTGAAACTAACAAAGCGATAATTTCTAAACGCTCTTAGCAAGGAAGAGTCTCTTTGAATGATGTCAATAAAATCATTCTTAGTAAAGCCATCTCTAGATGCACTTACGGTCACAGAATCCATAAATACGATTGCACCAAAGTTGAGATCAAGGGTATCCGTTTGGGCTGCAGTATTTTCGATGCTGCAAATGATTATTAAAAGTAAAATGTAAAATGTTCTATTTTTCAAAAAGTACATTTTGAATGAAGAAAAGATCGTTTAATGTATCTAATCAAATTGATCGTAGAAAGACTCTTTATAGTCATCCAAGTCTCGTCGTTCTCTTTTGGTTGGTCTTCCAGCTCCTTTCAGTCTTTGTTCAGAAGAGGCCTTGCCAATGAACCAATCCTTGTATTTATTTAATTCTTCTTCTGGTGTGATGTCTTCGTAGCAAGGGGCGGCCAAGGTAGCAGAAACCCGCTTGTCAATTAATTTGACAATGGTGAATTCCAGATTAAAACCATTTTTTTTAACATGAATGTGCTCTCCACCTGATACAAGGCTTGAGGCTTTGACATTTTTCTCTCCGATCTTTACTTTTCCAGTTTTGCAAGCTTCTGATGCTATGGATCTGGATTTAAAGATTCGAACCGACCACAGCCATTTATCGATTCTGACTTTTTTCATGCTAAGGATTTATTCTAAGCCTTCTGGTCTTGATTCTAATACAGGTAATGTCAAGTCTAATTTTTGCATCCTTTCTAAAACGGTCTTAGCAATAAAATAGTCTCTATACCACCTTTGGTCGACAGGCGCAACGATCCAAGGAATTTTGGTTCTGTTGATAGCGTCTTCATAGCATCTCATATATTCATCCCAGTATTTTCTTTGCTCCCAATCTCCATCATTGTGTTTCCAGTTTTTCTCTGGAACATCGATTCTTTCAATCAACTTTTCTCTTTGTCTTTCTTTCGAGATGTGCATATAAAACTTCATGACGATTGTGCCATTATCTTCTTGCAATAAGTTTTCGTAGGCATCAATCGCATCGAATCTCATGTTCACTTTATCCTCATCAATCCATTTGTGGACTCTTTGGATTAATACATCTTCATAATGAGAGCGATTATATATTTCAATCATGCCTTTTTCGGGAGCGAGTTTATGTACCCTCCATAAAAAATCATGACCAAACTCCTCATCTGTAGGCTTCTTGAATGCATGAGCTCGAATACCGGAAGGACTGCAATATTTAAAAACCTTTCGAGTTACACCATCTTTACCACTGGCATCCATTCCTTGGAAAACTAATAAAATAGAATGTTTCCCTTGAGCATACATGAGTTGAGCTAATTCACCAATTCGTTTAGCCATTGCTGCAGTCTCGGCTTTTACTTTTGATTTGCTTAATTCTTCTGGGGCACGTGTAGAAATTTCTGAAAGTTTAATCATTATGCGTTCATTTTGCTTCTTTTGACAAGATAGGCTTGTAAGATGGTATTAAATCCTTTGTTGATATCTGCTTCTACAAAATCAACACCATATTGCAAGCATTTCATTTTTAAGGCTTCCATAAAGCCCGTCATTTTTTCCTTGTAATATTTTTTAACCTGGTTGGATTGGAGTTTTATTTTTTCGCCTGTTTCTAAGTCAATAAATTGATAAGGTCTGTTGCTAAATTCAAAATCTACCTCTTTGGCTTTATCCATCACATGGAATAAAACAACCTCATGTTTGTTGTGTTTGAGGTGTTGCAGTGCAGAAAATAATTCATCAGCATTTTTACCATTTTCAAACATATCACTAAAAATCACGACCATGGATCTTTTGTGAATGCTATCTGCTACTTGATGCAAGGCATCTGTTGCGGAGGTGGACTTACCTCTTTCTGGATTCCTAATAAGTTCATCCAAAAAACTTAAGAGCAGGCGATAATGGGTTAGGCTAGATTTGCAGCGCGTATGTTTGAAAACTTCTTGTTCAAAGAGGCTTAAGCCGAATGCGTCTCTTTGTCTTTTCAAAAGATTCATAAGAGAAGCAGCAGCAAGTGCACTGAACCGAAGTTTGTTTACTGTGGTGTTGTCAGCTCCATCTACTTCTGGAAATCTCATAGAAGAAGAACAGTCGATGACGATTTGACATCGAAGGTTGGTTTCTTCTTCAAATTTTTTGGTGAATAACTTATCCGTGCGAGCGTATACTTTCCAATCTATATTCTTGGTAGGTTCGCCTTGATTGTATAATCTATGTTCTGCAAACTCAACAGAGAATCCATGAAATGGACTCTTGTGCATACCAATAATAAACCCTTCAACTACTTGCTTTGCTAGCAACTCAATATTGGATAGATCTCGAACTTGAAAATTATCGAAAAAACTCATGGGACAAAAATAATAAAGCCTTTGAGTTTAAATAACTCAAAGGCCTCATATATATTATTTGAAATAGCGATTAAATGTGAGCTTCAATCTTTGAAGCAAGACTTTGCTTGGTGGTTGCGCCAACTTGTTTGTCAACGATTTCTCCATTTTTGATAAAGAGTATTGTAGGAATACTTCTTATACCATACTTCATTGAAACTTGATCATTGTGATCAACATTTACTTTCCCAATATTTACTTTCCCATCGTAATCTTGAGCCAGCTCTTCGATGATGGGTCCAATCATTTTGCAGGGACCACACCATTCTGCCCAAAAATCAACTACGGAAAGTTTGTCGCTATCAAGTACTACTTCTTGAAAATTTGTATCTGTAAATTCTAATGCCATTGTAATTTTTTTAATTATTGCAAAATACGCTTTTATAACATTTAATAAAACAATTTAGTTCTGACAAATATTATCTAAATCGTCTTTTATAAGACTTAATATAATATCATGAAGGGATTTTAAGTTTATTTTAAATGTCTCCTTTCAAAATTAAAACAAGACATAAGATTGGACTGGGTTTAGGGCTCATCACACTGGTGCTAAGCAACTATGTAAATTTTAGTCCAGTATTTATAGAGCATTTCTACAGCAGAGGATTATTTAAACTATATAGAGGGATTTATGATCATACGATTGCATTATCCCCAGTTCCTTTGGTTTACATACTCTTTGGGCTACTGGTTTTCCTTGTAGTGAGAAAGTTTAGAACCCTAGATTTAAAATCAACTTATAGCATTGCAAAAGAGCTCCTTAGTTTGGGCTCATTTGTGGGCTACGTGTTATTTGTTTTTTATCTGGCTTGGGGATTTAATTATCAAAGGATTCCTATTCAAGATCAAATGGCATTGGACCTGAGTCCTGTAGATCTCAAAATATTGAAAGAAGAGCTTTCACGTGAAACTTTATTCTTAATGGAAAGCAGACCGATCGTGAAAAGTGTGGCTGACTCCATAAGCGAAGCTGATTTGCCGTCGAATATGGAAGAAGAGATTAGATACGCATTAGAAGCAATTTTAGCTGAGTATAATTATGATGTTAATGGTAGAGTGAGGGTTAGGCAATTGGCTCCTTCTGGGATTTTACTGAGGATAAAAACAGCCGGTGTTTATATTCCTTTTGTCGGAGAGGGGCATATTGATAAAGGACTACATCCCATTCAAAAACCATTCACCATGGCTCATGAAATGGCCCACGGTTATGGATTTGGAGATGAGGGTACTTGTAATTTTCTAGCCTATTTAGCTTGCTTGAAATCAGAGGTTCCCATCATCAGATATTCTGGGTCAATGGGATATTGGAAATATCTGTCCTCAAATTTGCGAGCTAATAATTCTGAAGAATACGTTCGCTTTAGGCAAAACCTTCCTGAAAGTTTGAAAAGTGATCTTGATGACATCTATGTCAACTCAGTGAAATATCCAGACCTTTTTCCTAAGGCTAGAGATAAGATGTATAATTCCTATCTCAAATCTCAAGGTATTAAAGAAGGCATGCAGAATTATGATCGTGTAATTTTATTGGTTCATTCTTGGCAAAAAAAACATGGCAATTTCTACCAACTATTATCAAGGCAAGGAACTCAAGGAATTGAGTAAACTTTATGATTCATTGCTCCCTATTAGTAGTAATGAAGGGACCGTTTTACAATATTTGCGATCTTGTGCCGACTTATTATTTAAGGCATATAAATCTGAAAATCCTCTAGCCTGCATAGAGATATCAAATTATCATGATAAGTATTTAAGTTGCACACGAGATGAAATTTTTTCGCAAAAATTAACCGAGGAAGATCTCACATTTACGATAGCACGAGAATATGGTTATCAAAGTAATGCAGATATGGAAGATCGAGCTAAGGTTCCATTTAAAACAACTTTCGAAAAAGCAGTTGATGCACTTATCACAGGCGAAATAGCAGAATTGGAAAGCCTTATTTCAAATGGTTTTCCCTTTAATGAAACATCCTCATTTGGGCATAATGCAGCTTTGATTCATTATCTAGGTTCAAATGGATTTGAAATCATAAGACAACAAGTTCCCTTGAATATTGTTTCTATAATTGAATTGTTGAAAAAATACGAAATTGATTGGAGCCAAAAGATGGATATTTATGGAGGAATGTATAATGTTTTACAATTAGCAGATACAAGCATACATCCATATAAAGCGGGCTTAAATAAAAATTTGCATATTGCATTGCAAACGCTTATTCCTTAAAATAATACATATGAAAGACCAAATATTAAAATACTTGCCGTGGGTCGCATTAGCATCTTTAGTCATCATTCAGTTTTTTAGAATTGATAAAGTTCAGCCACCTATAGATTCATCTGTAGATTTTCTTGAAAATACTTCAGTATCTGAAGTTGAGGCAAGCCTAATAAAAAATGCTTGTTATGATTGTCATTCTCATGAAGTAAAATATCCTTGGTATGCGAATGTTGCTCCAGTTTCTTTCTGGGTTAAAGGACATGTAGATAATGGCGTTAAAAAATTCAATTTTTCTGAATTTGGTTCTTACACACAAAAGAAGGCAAACCATAAATTAGAAGAATGCGTAGAAGTATTAGAAGATAAAAGAATGCCCCTCAAGTCATTTACTTGGCTTCATCCTGAGGCTCGGTTGTCTGGTGAGGCGAGACAATCACTTATTGATTTTTTTAATTCAAAAATCAAATAAACCTAATCTAGATTTTTTTGTGGTGTTTGAAAATTGATGCTTCCAGCTGGACTGAGTCCTAAAATAGGATGGTAGGAGGATGCAAGGTTGGCACTAAATTTTTGATTCATCTGATAACTTGCTCCAACAGAAATCGTACTTGGCTGGGTATTTAATCCAATCTGCACTGCGATCAATTCATGAAATTTATAAGATACACCCAGCTTTACATTAGGCTTGTGATCGATGCTTTTGAAAAATTCTGTATGCAGCATCACCTTGTTTGAAATCAAGTAGTTTAAGCCAAAACTCATGGTAAAAGGAATTTGTTCGTCATCAGCTAATCTAACAGGCACGATATTGAAAAGACTTGTCGCTAGATAGAGATTTTTACTCAATTTGCTGTACAGTCCTACAGTAGCGGATGGAACAATTTTGGTTCCATACTTATCTGCTCGAAGACTGATTAAATTAAATTCTGCACCCAAACTGAGCAGGCTTAAAAGTCTTTTAGAATAACTAATGGCAAGCTTTTGCTCTTGATATTCTTTAATCCCATAGCTAATTAACTGCAATCCAAAACTTCCCATTTTGTCATTGCCGTAAACGAAGCCTGCTTGCATCAATTGTAAATCCAATTCAGCAAATACTTTTTGAAAACTAACGTTAATGCCATTGGCATTCATCCAAGATAAGGCGGCTGGATTACCATAGATGCCATCTATTTGATCCATTGAATGATGAATGTTCCCCAAGGCTACCCCTCTTGCACCATTTGGGGCAATGATACTTATTTGAGCACTGAGTCCAAGTGAAGTAAGCCAAAAGCAAAGAATTAAAATATTAGTTCTCATATACATGCAATATAAATGATAAATTAATATTATGATATATTAGCGCTTAGGAAATCCCACATAAGAAAAGTCATTTGTAATCTCTTTGCAATTTTATAAACTAAGGTTTATAAATAGTAATTTCAATTGGATTTAAGATAACTGATGCCTTATTTTTGTAAGGCTGATACGAGCGCATAAATCTCAATTAGTTTTACTTTTTATAAACTTAGAAAAGCAGAATAAAGTCAAAAATAAGCATGGCAAAATTTAAAACCAATCATGGGAGTTCTGAGAAGAAAGGCTCATTTACATTAAGTTCAAGATTGTTGATTCTATTAGCTGTGATGCTATTTGCTATGTGGAATTTGTTTCAGGTTTTGCAGGACTATGATTTTTCTGATTTAGATAGTGAGGAAAAATCCAGAAAAACTAAAACCCAAATTTTGTTGCCTGAGGGAAAAAATAAAGAGCTTATAAAACATCATAAGTTTTCTCTTAGTTATGATGAAGAATCTGAACAAGCAGAATGGGTCTATTATTCTTTATCTCAAGCAAACATGCTAGCACCGAAAGTACCTAGATATGATTATTTTAATCCTGATCCAAAAGTGAGCACCAAGTCTGCAGTTCACAGCGACTATTCACATTCTGGTTATACTCGAGGGCACTTGGTGCCTGCTGGAGATATGAGTTTTCACAAACAAGGAATGAAAGAATGTTTTTATATGTCAAATATGTCACCTCAACCCAAGGCATTTAATAATGGTATTTGGAAGGAATTGGAAGAACTGGTAAGAGAATGGGTGATAGAGGAAAAAATATTACATATATGTGCGGGACCTGTGTTTTATAATTCTGATCGAAAGACTATTGGCAAAAAGAATAAGATTCATGTTCCAGATGCATTTTTTAAAGTTATTCTTGATCACAGAGGGACCGAAAAGAAAGCTATTGGATTCATTATTCCAAATGAAAAGTCTGATAAACAATTGAAATATTACGCTAAAAGTGTAAACGAAATAGAAGACATCACAGGCATTGATTTTTTTCCATCAAAAACACATGCAGATTTATTCGAAGAATTAGAGTCACAGCTTGATGTTGGGCTTTGGAAATTCAGTAAGCACAAGTACCAATTGCGCGTTGATAAGTGGAATAATCAATGAATTGTTAAATTCTGAATGAAGAAAGTGACTTAATCATCAAGCACTACGTCATTAATATATCTATAATTCATAATAAGTAAAATGAGTAAAGAAAAATTTATAGCTGAGATTACTGATGCCTATCAATTTGAAGGATCATCTATAGTTATGGGTGGAGCCATGCATGATGCATCTGTCGAAAAAGATCTTTTAGTTAAAATACCGATGAAGACCATGAACCGTCATGGCTTAATTGCTGGAGCAACAGGAACTGGAAAAACTAAAACCTTACAGGTTTTAGCAGAGCAGTTATCGGCTCAAGGAGTACCTTCGGTATTAATGGATATAAAAGGTGATTTATCAGGAATTGCAGCTGTAGGAGAGGGTCACCCTAAAATTGATGAAAGACATGAGGCGATGGGACTTGCTTTTGAAGCATCCAATAGTCCAGTTGAATTCCTATCCTTAAGTGGTAAAAATGGAGTCAATTTAAGAGCCACTGTTTCAGAATTTGGACCTGTCTTATTTTCGAAAATTTTGGGATTAAGTGATGTGCAAGCAGGAGTGGTTTCTGTACTTTTTAAATATTGTGATGACAATGATTTTCCATTGTTAGATTTAAAGGATATGAAGAAAGTGCTCCAATATGCTTCGAATGAAGGACAGGATAAAATAGAATCTGAATATGGTAAAATATCAAGTTCTTCTGTTGGTGCTATCATGAGAAATATCGTTGCCCTTGAACAGCAAGGTGCAGAAGTTTTCTTTGGGGAAAAATCTTTTGAGGTTGAAGATTTGATTAGAAGAGACGAGGAAGGGAAGGGTGTTATTTCAATATTAAGAGTTGTAGATATACAGGATAAGCCTAAGCTTTTTTCCACTTTCATGCTTCAAATGTTAGCGGAAATTTATGCAAGTTTTCCAGAAAAAGGAGATGCTGATAAACCTGAATTGGTACTATTTATAGATGAAGCTCATTTGCTATTTGAAGAAGCATCGGATGTCTTACTTGATCAAGTCGAGGCTATTGTAAAATTAATTAGATCTAAAGGAATAGGATTATTTTTTGTTACACAGAATCCTGCAGATATTCCAGATGATATTTTAGGCCAATTGGGAATGAAGATCCAACATGCATTGAGAGCATTCACTGCCAAAGATCGCAAAGCCATTAAATTAGCTGCTCAAAATTATCCAGAATCGGACCACTATGAAGTGGATAAATTACTAACAGAATTAGGAATAGGAGAGGCGCTCATAACAGCCTTAAGTGATAAAGGAGCTCCCACTCCTTTAGTTCATACACTCTTGAGAGCTCCCCAATCAAGAATGGGTGTATTATCTGACGCAGAAATCAAACACATCATTTCGCAATCAGAATTGGTACCTAAATACAATGAGGTAGTGGATAGAGAAAGTGCCTACGAAATATTAAATGGTAAAATAAAATCTGCACAGGAGGAGGAGCATCAAGAGCAGATGAAAAAAGAACAAGAGAAAGCAGCAAAATCTAATTCAAGTAGTCGCACGAGAAAATCTGAAAGAGGAGGCATCGGTGGTGCATTAAAATCTGAAATCGGAAGAGAGGCTGCCAATGTTTTGACTAGAGGATTGCTTGGGGTATTAGGTGTAAAGACTAGGAGAAGAAAATTCTTTTAGGAAGATTTATTTAATCTCTATTGGAGCTTGTCTGCTTAATGGGAATGTATGAATTCGCATACTTTCTCCATGGTGTTGTTTTATGATAGTCGCCTGCGAAAAAGGTCATGAGGATTTCGAATCGCTCGGCATCTATAAAACCAGGAATGGGTTGAATGACATCCATGTTTTCATCTAAAAATACAACAGTTGGATATTGTAAATTTCCCATTGTAATTTTATTGGCTAATTCATGATAACCTTTTCTGCCAGCTCTTACATATTTATAGACAACACCATTAATGATTATTTCATCACGCTGTTCAGCATTGAATTTTATAGATAAGTAATTTTCATTAAGGTATGATGCAATGTGAGGTTTCTGGAAAGTTGCTGCATCCATTTTTTTACACCAAGTGCACCAATCAGTGTATACATCAACAAATATTTTTTTGTTTTCAGAGGCAGCCTTTAATTGAACTTCTTCCCAAGTGATCCATTGTACTTTGGTATCATCTTGCCCAATTGCATTGAAGGACAAAGCTGTTATAAAAGTACCTATAAGCAATAATCTTTGAAACATTAATGTATGAAGTATTTCAATTAATATAATTCTGTTTGTAAAAAAACAAATAATTGAGACTTTTTGATGCAAGCCTCAAGCGCTTTAAATAAAATTTAACTATTGTTAAATTATGCTTTTATATGGACCCAGCGGTCATCCATTAGCCAAAATGAATCAACAAATATGCCATTCAATTTTGGAGCTTTAATTCCAGTGTTTAATAAATGCTTTGTATTTATGACAAAAGCTTCATCCCACAATTGAAGCTCATGAAAACTATTGATGAGAGTAGCGCCACCTTCAAGTAAGATTGAACACACCTTTTTTTCTTTATATAAATAGCCAAGAAGATCAGATAGATAGTCTTTCTTAGACATTTCAAAATTATTGATATATTCAAGCATAGCGGAAGAATTAGGGGATATTTCAGCTTGATGAATGATTAATGTTTTTTGATTGCCATCGAATATATTATGGGATTTTGGAATTTTTAGATTTTGATCAAGTACCACTCTCAAGGCATTTTCGCCTGGGTAATTTCTTGTTGATAAACTAGGATTATCTTCAATTGCCGTATTAGTTCCTACTAATATCGCATCAACTTCTGCCCTTATTTTATGGGTTTTGATGTTTGAAATGTCATTGCTTAAAAAAACACGTTTTTCTTTTTTGCCAATGAAGTTGTCATAAGATTGTGCATACTTAATAGTAACATAAGGCTGTTGTTTTGTAATGTTTTTATGAAAGACCTTAATAAGCTGGTCGCCCTCGTCATGAAGAATATTAGTATCTACAATAATCCCATTTTGCCTTAACTGTGCTACACCTGATCCCGAAACTTTTGGGTTGGGGTCCAATGTACTCACACAAACGTGTTTTATTCCATGTTTAATGATAGCCGATGTGCAAGGGGGAGTTTTTCCAGTATGGCAACAAGGCTCAAGAGAAACATATAAGGTGCTTTCTTCGGGTATTTTTCCGAATTGAGCAATAGCTGCATCAATGGCAACAATTTCTGCATGTCTTTTTCCTGGTGCTTCAGTTGCACCTTCAGCTATTATTACATCATTACACGTCAATACTGCTCCGACTGAAGGATTAGGTCTTGTACGAATAGGATTGTTTTTAGCTAAACTAAAACATCGTCTGATGAAACTTTCTTTTGTGTTTTCCACTATTGAGTTAACTATAAAGATATTGTTATAACGCCTAGAATACGAGCAATTAATATATTAATTAAAATTACTTATAAAGGGACTTATTCCTTAAATTAAGCCGATATATATTTCAAAACAAAATGATAAACTATGAAAAAGTATTTGGTTGAGTTTATTGGTACATTTTTCTTTGTACTTACAATCGTGGTGGTTGTAAATGTTGGGCCAGCTGGTTTTGCTCCATTAGCAATAGGTACAGTTCTCATGGTTATGGTGTATGCGGGAGGACATATATCAGGAGCACATTATAATCCAGCTGTAACGCTTGGAGTTTTTATTCGAGGTAAGCTCCCTGCATCTGAAATCTTTCCGTATTGGATCAGTCAGATAGTTGGGGGTGTCTTAGCTGCCTTAGTTGGTGTATATTTAGTTGGAGAAGTAGATGCCTCAAAAGTACCTTCAAACCCTGAAGCTCTGAAGGTGGTTCCATCCTTAATTGCTGAATTTTTAGGGACATTTGCCTTGGTCTACGTGGTATTAAATACTGCAACAGCAAAAGGAACTGCCAATAATTCTTTTTATGGGCTTGCTATTGGTTTCACTGTAATGTGCATGGCTTACTCATTGGGCGCTGTCTCAGGAGGAGCATTTAATCCTGCAATAGCAACAGGAGTAGTAGCTGCTAAAATGTCTGCATTTTCAAGTATTTGGATTCCTTATGTTGCAAATTTAGCTGCGGGTGTTGTGGCAGCAATCGTCTTTAATTTTGTTAATGATGATAATGATTAATTCATTTAATTAGTCAGAGAGACATATAAAAGAAAAGACTTCCTATGCTTGGGAAGTCTTTTTTATTTTGGATAATGAATATATAAATTATGGGTTGATCACTAACTCTTTAGGATAGAGTGCCACCAATTTATCCATTAGGATATCTATTTCTTCTTTGGTGTTATGATGGCTAAAAGAAAATCTAATGGCTTTTCTCTTTGGATCAGCTTTGATAGCTTCTAATACATGAGAACCCTTCTCTGCACCTGAAGTGCAAGCAGAGCCACCTGAAGCACTTATACCTGCAATATCAAGATTTAATAGCAATAGGTCTGATTTATCTGAAGGCGGAAATGATACATTTAAGACTGTGTATAATGATCTTTCATCTTCATAGCTATTGAAAGCTATATCATCGATAGACTCCTTAAGTCTATTTATTAAATGGTTTCTAACTTCAACAATCTTATTTTGGCGTTCTTCTAAAGCGTCCATCGCTAGATCTAATGCTTTTGCCATCCCGACGATTCCATATAAGTTTTCCGTTCCACCCCGCATTTTACGTTCTTGAGATCCTCCATCAATATGAGGCTTAATAATGTTTTCAGAATTGATGTATATAAAGCCTACACCTTTTGGTCCGTGAAATTTATGTGCAGCTCCACTTAAAAAACTTATGGGAGTTTTTTCAACATCAATCTTGTAATGACCTATAGCTTGGACAGTATCTGAGTGAAATAAACAGTTGTAAGTTTTACATATCTCAGCTACTTTATCAAAGTCAATCAAACAACCTATTTCATTATTAGCATACATTAATGAGACTAAGGTTTTTTTACTATCATCTTTTAATAGTGTTTCTAACTCATTTAAATCGATTGCTCCATAACTATCAGGTTTCAATAAAATAACTTCAACCTCATTACAGTCACAAATAGTATCGAGTGTATGTAAAACACAATGGTGTTCTGTTTCACAACTAATGATACGCGTCACCCCTAAGTCTCTTACCGAACATTTAAGAGCAGTATTGTTTGATTCCGTACCTCCTGATGTGAAATATATTTCCCCAATGCTGCAATTTAAATGTGTAGCAATTTGTTTTCTTGCCATTTCAATTTTAGATCTGCTTTTCCTTCCCTCAGTGTGAATAGAGGAAGGGTTACCGAAATCTTCTTTTAATACCTGTGTCATAACCTCGACAACTTCAGGGCAAATAGGTGTTGTAGCAGCATTATCTAAGTAGATTCTCATGCTATTAGTGGATTACTATTATTTAATACGATTTCTTTGATCTCATTCACTAAAGTTTCTGATACTGACACATCTTCACTCTCTGCATAAATCCTTAAAATGGCCTCTGTATTCGATCTTCTCAAATGTACCCATTTATCAGGAAAATCAATCTTAAGTCCATCAATTCTGTTAATATTTTCATCAGAATATAAGCTCGCGATTTGGTCCATAGTAGCATCTATATCCATACTAGGATCAAAGGCAAGCTTGTCTTTGATTATTTGATAATTGGGATAGCTAGCTTTTAGTTGATCTAAATCTGTAGATCTTTCTGCTAATAAATTCAAAACCATGACAATGCCTACCAAAGCATCTCTGCCATAATGCAGTTCTGGATAGATGACACCTCCATTTCCTTCACCTCCGATTACAGCGTTTTGAGCTTTCATCATCTTCACAACATTTACTTCTCCAACCGCTGATGCATGATATATCCCGCCATGTTTTTTCGTTATATCACTCAAGGCTCTTGAGGATGATAAATTTGACACAGTTGCGCCTGGTTTTTTTGATAAGACAAAATCTGCAGCGGCTACAATTGTCAATTCTTCGCCAAATGCTTCGCCTGATCCACAAATGAAAGCTAAACGATCTACGTCTGGGTCAACTGCAATTCCAAGATTAAAGTCATTTGATCCTACCAAGGATGAAAGTTCGATCAGATTTTTTGGTAAGGGTTCTGGATTGTGTGCAAAATTTCCATCAATTTGATCATTAATGGACTGGTAACTAACATTTAATCGATCTAGTAATGCAGGAACCGCAATATTACCAGTGGAATTAATTGCATCAATGGCGACCTTAAAGTTTTTACTTTTTATTAATTCAATATCGAATAAGTCTAAGGCTAATATAGCTGAGATATGATCTTCAAGTGCTTCATCATAGCGATAATAATTTCCACAAGAATCTATATCAGCAAAATTGATCGCACCCTGCTTGATAATAACATCAATTTCAGCTCCATCAGAAGCTGAAAGAAATTCTCCTTTTTCATTAAGCAACTTCAAAGCATTCCATTCTCTTGGATTATGACTTGCGGTTATAATTATTCCCCCTTGTGCTTTTTTCGTTTTGACAGCCATTTCAACTGTTGGAGTAGTCGTTAAATCTAAATCAATTACATCAATCCCAAGACTGAGCAAGGTTTGATTTACTATTGATGACACCATTGGACCAGATATTCTACCGTCCCGTCCAATTACCACTGTCGCAGTTCCATGCTTTTTCTTCAACCAAGTCCCATATGCAGAGACATTTTCTAACACATCAATAGGAGTAAGGTTTTCTCCTCTTTTGCCGCCGATTGTTCCCCTTATTCCTGATATACTTTTAATTAATGCCATATGATTTACTATTCATACAAAAGTATTATTTATATATATTATTATATTAATTTGAAGGAAAATTGAGCAGCATATTTTCAAATTTGCATCATGGAAGTCTTAGCTAATCTAGATATTGATCTTTTTCTTCTGATTAATGGCTTCGGGCATAACGATATAACGGATGCTGTGATGCTTTTTTTTAGAAACAAGCTAAGTTGGATTCCACTCTATATCTTATTTATAGCATATTCAATTTATACCCTCAAATCAAAGTCGATCATATTACTTGCATTTACCATTGCTACAGTGGGGGTGGCTGATATGACAAGTAGTCACTTGATAAAAAAGTCAATTAAAAGATTAAGGCCTTGCCAGCAAGAGGATATTAAAAACCAACAGGTCTTATTATTAGAATGTGGATCTGGTTATAGTATGACTTCATCGCATGCTACCAATCATGCTGCCCTAGCAGTTTTTCTGATTTTAAGTTTTTTCAAAAAGCGGTATGTGAAGGGACTGGCTGTTGTTTGGTTTCTTGCCATTGGATATGCTCAAATATTTTGTGGCCTCCATTTTCCTTTTGATATTTTATTAGGCTGGATTTTAGGTATTTCATTAGCCTTTTTAAGCCATGGAGTATACAAAAGGTTTACAAAGTGGAAATATCCTGTAGTGTAATTATAGTTCTAATTGCCCTACTAAAGTAAAAATTTTACGTTTTCATTGTTTTTCTTTAATAAGTTCTATTGCAATTAAGTAATTGATATTCATATAAATATGCATTAATAAAATATATATGTATTAAAAATTTAGAAATTTATCATTTAATTATTGTGACTCTACATGCACTCTACGTCTTAATGTCGAATTGTTTAACAGCTTTAGGGGAAAACCCTTACTACAAATTTCAGACACTACTTACTACACTGAAATTAAAGGGAAAATCTAAGCAACACCAAATCAAGTCAGGCCCGTATAAAAAATAATTGTGCTTTGCATAATGAAGTCTAATAAGTATTTATTAGCGACAAACTTGCAAGCATTGCGAAGGAAATATTTTTTTAATTTATAATACTACAAAAATGAAATCTTTATTTACTACTATGGGTGTAGCAATACTTTGCACACTCTTTTCTACACAACTTTTCTCTCAAACAGTTTCATACAGATTTGTATATGCAGGTGCAGATTGCGCTGCTAATGAAGTTTGTTTTGATGTTGAGGCACAAGGCGATCAAGCTGGTTTAGAGCTTGACGAATTTAATATGAGAATGTTTATCGATGATAGCGTTCTTAGCTTTATTGATTTTAGAAACCCAGACCCTCTTTACTTTTTGGAAACAACAGGAAATACCCAATCAGGAGTTGCAGGTTCAGGAAGCTTTTTTGGCTTTGCTGGTGAATTTGTTTACATCACTGATAATTACAAAAGAGTAGGAGTAAACGGACTTATCCTTGAAACAGGAGCCAATTGGACTTACCTATTTCAAGCTTGTTTTAATTCAGTTGCTCCATTAGCTGGAATGAATATGATGTGCCCACCTCTTGTATGGGACCACGACACAGATGGAAGTGGTTTTGCTGGAGGATCTGATGGAATCGAAAGTTTATTAGTGAATCCTGCTGGAGGTGCTGGAATTTCAGTTGAAGAAGCAGTTGTTTTCTACAATTGGGACTATTATGCTCCAACTACAGATAATTGCTTTGATCCAAATTGTGCCATCTTATCTGCAGAATTATTAGGTTTTTCAGCTGAAAGTGAAGACTGCAAAACAGCTCTTATTGAGTGGGAAGTTGCAACAGAAAAAAATATTAGCAAATACTTAGTTGAAAGAAAACTTTCATATGAAAGTGCATATACTCTTGTTGATGAAGTAGAAGCATTAGGCACTAGTTTTGCGGCTATTACTTATACGTCTTCAAACTTCATAGGACATACCTCTGGTAAAGTACTATACAGATTGGCTGAGGTAATGGAAGATGGATCAATTAATTACATCAATGTCACAGAGTTAAGTGCTTCTTGTGATAATGAATTAGATGTAAATGTCTTCCCTAATCCAGCTAGCGAATATGTGAATATCAGATTCGATATAGAAAAAGAAAACTCAGATGTCACGATCAGTTTGATGGATATTGCTGGTAAAAATATCAATCAGGTTTTATTAACTGGTACATACGGCGAAGGTGTGTATGAAGAAAGAATAAACCTTAATGCTTTGGCAGGTGGCCAATACATCATCAAAGCAGAAATTGGTGAAACAGTAACGTCAAAAATCGTTGACATTATTCAAGAATAAATGCGGATGCGAATTAAAAAGGGGTAAATCTTCAAAGGATAGACTTATCCCTTTTTTAAATCGACAGAACAAGTTCTTGATAATTGAATTATACGTATTACTACCCACTGCTTATTCCCGTTTTGTTTAACTCAAAATTTAACATGCAACAATTTTTAACACGCATTAATAAAAATACTACAATGAATTTAATACTTAAGAGAAGTGGTATCAGCAAAGCAATTTTGCTTACTCTTCTAACTTTTATTTTTACCACTTATCAAGCAGCCGCTCAAGATTGTGAGTGTTTTGCCGCTTCAGATGGGAATGACACTTTGGTAAGTTACACTTGTGAAGGTGATGTACAAAGTCCTGTGGGAGCATTCGGTGTTTCTTTTATAGAAACCATCGAATGGAATGAAGATCAAACGCTTTTATGGGCTACAGATGGAGGCCAATTTGGATCAATTGATCCTTCAACAGGTGCTTTTACAGCAATAGGGACTGGTATTGGAACAGGAAATGGTGCCTTAGGGGCGATTCCTTTTACGGACATTGATGGCTTAGCTTATGACAAAACAAATGGAATTCTTTACGGTTCTGCAAGAAGACTTGGGAATGACCTTTTATTACAAATAAATCCTTCTTCTGGAACATTCGTTGCAGGAGCTTTTGGAGGTTCTGATTATGTAGAAATATCCGGAGCATCTCAAGATGTTGACGAAATTTCTTTCAATCCTGCAAATGGATTTCTATATGCCGGAATTACAAATCCTGGTTCAGCACTTTACACTATTAACACATCAAGTGGAGTTGCAACATATGTTGGAGATTTTGGTGTAAATGATATGGAGGGAT
This sequence comes from uncultured Saprospiraceae bacterium, assembly GCA_937961455.1. Classification (GTDB taxonomy): domain Bacteria; phylum Bacteroidota; class Bacteroidia; order Chitinophagales; family Saprospiraceae; genus CALGNN01. Next base: position 1,191 of record CALGNN010000137.1, on the reverse strand, counting down.
TAAGCTTTACTTCAGATGGCCAACTTTATGGTTCAACAGGATCAAATACTGTTGCAGGAGATTCCATTAATAGCATATGGACGATTGACGCTGCAACAGGAACAGCAACCTTCCATACAAGCTTGGGAGCCTCTGGGTCAGATTATGAAGGTTTAGCTTGTAGATTGGCTCCTCCAAGTGTAGTAGATTGTTACGCAGGTGCAGATGGTTTAAATGAAACCTTATGGGGATTTGATTCTTCTACTGGTGCAAACGTAGAAATTGGACCTTTTACCAATGGAGTTGATCAAGTAGAAGCTATAGAATATAACGCTGATGGTACTATGATATACGCCGTAGACGGTGGAACATTTGGAACCATTGATCCAGCTACTGGAGTTATGACGCCTTGTGCTAATGCAATTGGTTCGGCAGATGGTTCAGCAGGAACTGTTGCTATTACAGATATTGATGGATTGTCATTAGAACAATCCACTGGCATTTTATATGCTTCACACAGATCAACAACTGGTGATGATTTATTATTACAATTAGACCCTGCGACTTGTTCTTTTATTCCAGGAGCTTTTGGTGGTGATGATTATGTGGTTATTTCTGGTGCAGGGATTCTTCCAGACATTGATGATATTGCTTTTGATCCTGTTACAGGTATTCTTTATGCAGGAAATGCAATCACAAATTTTCAAGCGCCAAGTCAATTAATTACGATTAATACTAGCACGGGTGCAGCTGCTGTTGTAGGGCCTTTGGCTGATGATTTAGAGGGATTAACTTTTACTCAAGACGGTAATTTTATTGGAGTAACTGGTGATGATGGTGGAACGCCAAATAGTATTTTTATTATAAATAAAGCAAACGGTAACTCAACTTTTTTATCAACATTTAGTGCTGATAATGATTTTGAATCAGTTACTTGTATTATAGAATTTGGTAAGATTTGCGGACACTTATACTTAGACACAAATGGTAATGGATCACAAGATCCAGGTGAGCCTGACTTAGCAAATGTTGATGTTATTGTTACAGACGCGAGTGGAGATATGCAAACAATTACATCTGATGCAGATGGTAATTATTGTGTGATGGTTGAAGGTGGAACAACTACAATTGATGTAGATGAAAATGATCCTGATTACCCAGCAGGAAGTACACAAACGGAAGGAACAGATCCTACTGTAGTTACTTCGGTTC
>CALGNN010000136.1 GCA_937961455.1 uncultured Saprospiraceae bacterium | reverse complement strand
CGTGCGCTAGCGGAAGGATGGTGCAAGCGGACTAGCGTGCGTTTGCGGGCTTGTGTTTCACTAAGGTTTGTCTCGACCCACGAATCGTTCTTTTCCTAAAAGAAAATTTATGGCTCTCTTTACATTTCTATCGACACTCTCCTCCGTTTTTAAGTTTGAAATGTAGCGAAGCATTTCTTTTTGTCGAGAAGGAGATAGCCCCTCAAATACTTTATTCGCTTGGGCATTATTTTGCAATGCTTTCAGCCATTTTGGATGGGGCTCGACCGTTCGATCGGCAGGGTCATAGGCGATCGATACTTCTATGGCTTCCCCAATTCTTCTTGGCGAGTTTTTAAGCATGATCATATTAATATATAGTCTGTATGCACCGCTGTATTTCACCAGAGTTTGTTGATAAGGCTTGCCGTTTATTTCGCCCTTTACAGGAATAGGGCCTTTCGTTTTATCGGCCTTTTCGAAAAGATGCTTGAGGATTTCATCAGGTACATAGACGAAGGGGTTGCCAACTATAATGTCCAACACGGAATTGAATCGGTGCATTATCTTTTGTTTAAATTTAATAAAGGATGGAAAGCCATACACAGTTTCTACTTCCCATCCTTTATTCATTTATTCTCCATCGGTGAATTGGATGATGGGTCTAAATCCTACGGTCGGAGCATGACCCTCATAATTTGAAGTGCTCTCTATTCTAATATCATAACCCACATCATCCCAACTTCCTCCAACTGCTTCGTTGTCTTTTCTTGTCATCTCTGCCACATTACCTGATGTATTATACAATCCAAAATCATTGGGGTAATAATGCTCGACTGGTTTTGTGAAATTGTTAAAAGCATGGCCTGCATCAACTACAACTTCAAGCTTACCCGTTTCCTTATTCTTACGGATGTGCTCATCTCCTTTTATGGTAAAGTTGGCTAATAATTGTCCTTTGTTGTTTCTCAGTGCATAGCCGCCCCAAGGGTAGATGGCTTCACTTCGTCCGCCTTTCGCTGCCATTACCCATTCAACACGGCTGGGAAGTCGTACAGTTATTTTACCTTTTCCTAGGTCTTGATTTACATTCAGTTTTTCTTCGAGCCATTTACAATATGCCTCTGCACCGCTCTTCGAAATATTCACCACTGGATGATTGTCGAATGCTGGATGCGAATGGTAGTTTCGAGCGATTGGAGCGAGATTGTTAATTCCTTTAAAATCTAACCAGCCCTCTTTTTTGACTTCTAGTTTTGCAAAATCTTCGGCTTTCATTTGTGATTTTACACTCATTAAAAATTCACGATACTCTAGATTGCTCACTTCATTCTTTTTAGCAAAGAATCCGTTTACAGAAATTTTTTGATCGTCAATGTGGCAAGTGCCTGATGGAATGTAGGCAAAGGTCTTTTTGAGTTCTTTAGTAATTTTTTTCCATTTAATATCACCATTAAAAGTGAAGGAGCTGCATAGGAATACAAGTAGAAAAGCGAAATAATGTGTTTTCATGATTTAATATTTTATGTATAGAATCCATTTTTGAAACGCAGTACAAATGCCACTATTGTCAGTCTGTGAAATTTTAACGATTGCGCTTTATTTATGCATGTAAACGCAAAAGCTTTTTTACCGTCTCTTTGATATTATGATACATCACGGCGTAGCCATTTAAGCCCAAATCAACTGCTTTATTTTTTGCTAATCTATGAATTTGCATTTCGTACCATTTAATGTCTACAAATCCACTTTGATCGATAAATTTTAATCCTGTCTTAGGAGCAGCTATTTCGATTTTTTCTATTTGATTATTAAAGATCAAATGGGGCAAATCTGGATAAATGGCAAAGGGTCTAGCTAGACCTATAACATCTAGTTTGTTTTGTTGTAGCGCTTCCTCCATTTTTGATATCGTTCTAAATCCTCCTGTCAACATCAAAGGAGCTTTAATTTCTTTGCGTATTTTTTCAACATATTCCATGAAGTAGGCTTCTCTTTCTAAGGTGCTCTGCTTTGCTTGGAATCCCGTCATTGATGGTGCCTCGTATGTGCCGCCACTGACTTCAATGAGATCTATGCCTTCTTCTGCTAATAGCTTAGCCACTGCTCTGGATTCATTTTCAGAAAATCCGCCTCTCTGAAAATCTGCAGAATTTATTTTAATGCCAATCGGAAATCCACTCCCGACTTTGCTTCTGATGTTTCTGTAAATTTCTAATACAAATCTCATCCTATTATCAAGGGAGCCTCCCCATTGGTCTGTTCTATGATTTGTAAGTGGAGATAAAAACTGACTGATTAAATATCCATGAGCTCCATGAATTTGCACCCCTGTAAAACCTGCCTCTTTGAGAATGGCGGCAGTATTACCAAAGCGTTCTATAATGGCTATTATTTCTTCATCATTAAGTGCTCTCGGTTCTTTAAACATTCGGGACATCCCTTTGATCTGGGTTTTTATAGCAGACGGTGCTACAACTTCTTTATTTAAAAATCCAATCGCCTGTCTTCCTGGATGGTTAATTTGAGGCCATAAATGTGTATGTGTAGATTTGCCAAGATCTGCCCACTTTTGCAGCATGTCAAAACTGGATTTGTCCTCCACCAGAATGTTTCCTGGTTCGGCAATGGCGCTTCCGTCAATCATAATATTGCCCGTGATAATTAATCCAGCACCACCCTTTACCCACTGATTATAAAGCGTGACTATTTTCTTATTTGGTCTGTGATTTTTTGGTGATAAGTTTTCACTCATGGCAGATTTAGCCAACCTGTTGTCAAGGACAGCGCCACAAGGCAAAGTGATTTTATTTTTTAATTGCATCTCTTCATTTTCATCAAATTGTTCTCAAACGAATCAATGAATATAGGCGTAAATTTTACATCAAAAACTGTTTAGCCCGAATTAATAGGAGCGTACTTACTGATGTGGTGAAAGCTCTGAAATGATTCCATTGCGTCCAAGCCACCTCGTTGAATTCCTGTCTTACTTTGGCAACATCTATTTCGTTGACCGATCCCGCTGTGTAGATATATTCGTTTGAAGGGAGATTGACATAAAAGGTGGGAATCATTCCTATGATAAAAATGATCCATGCCGCTGCAATAAGCTTGACGGATTTTTCTTTCCTAAAAAACCATACAGCTAAGGCAGTCAAAATGATGGAGCCAGGGAAAGCGATCATAGCTGGAAAATTTGCATAGCCCGAAGATTCGAAAGCAAACCTGCTTTCTAATCCTTGGAAGGCAGCCACAAAAGACCGATCATCAATTATGGAAAGTCCAGGCATGACAATGAAGCTATAGGTGAGAAATAAACTGGCAACATATCCCATGCATATCGTTGCTGCAAGGAGTAGGAATTTTTGAAAATGGTTTTTTGAAGAATTTTTCATGGTGTAATATTAAGGCTATACTTTATATAGTCTCAAATGTAAAAACTGTAGATTTAGTAAACAAGAA
>CALGNN010000135.1 GCA_937961455.1 uncultured Saprospiraceae bacterium | reverse complement strand
TCACATCACTCATTCGCTTCATTGCTGAGCGGCTACCGGAGCTAATATTACTGAGCTTCTGTTTACTGACTTCATCTCCTATAGACATTTTTAAGAGGTCGGTTTCCATAGCGATTCCAGTCAATAATCCACTTAATTCATCATGTAAGTCACTGGATAGTTTAAGTCTAATTCTTTCTATTCGCAGTCTTTGTTCTAATCTGTATTTAAAAAGCAAATTCAATAACAATACAATTGCAATAAAAGTAAAAAGGTGAAACCAAATGGTTCTATACCATGGAGGGGCAATTTCAATTATAAGCTTACGAGCTTGATTATTCCAATTTCCATTTAAATTTTTTGCACTAATTAAAAACTCATAAACCCCTTCTCTAATATTGGTATAGCTGGCTGATTGTCTCCTATCGGAAGGATAAATCCATGCAGGATCAATGCCTTTTAATTGATATCTATAGGAGGGCTCTTTGGATGGGTCAAAATTTAATGCAGCAAAACCTATGGTGAAAAAATTTTCATCATAATTGAGCTTTATTTTATCTATATAATCTATCACTAGATCCATTTTCTTTTCTTCCTCAAAAATTTTAAAACTGTTCAATATTACATCTGGAGGCTCTTCATCAACCTTAAGTTCATTAATATCTAAGTAGTGGAAGCCATGGCTTTGTCCAATTAGAACTTTTCCATTTTTGCTTGTTTTGAGAGCTTTTCGTATTAAATAAGGATCGTGAATTCCATTACTTTGTTTGTAATGTTTAAATTGCTTTGTATCGTCATTGAATTGAAAAAGGCCATTTGATGTACTAATCCACATATTATGGTCACTGTCATGAGTGATTTTCGCAATCTTTTCGTCCGTTATTCCATTCCTATGACCGTAACTTTTTTGCTTTTGAAGAGGGCCTAATGTAGGGTCAAGGATTCGTATGCCGTCAGCACTGGTCCCTACCCATATATTACCATTTTCGTCTTCACCAATACTGGTTGTTCTCCATAGCTTTGCAGTGTGGTTTCTATTCAATGTTACAGTATAATTGGTGAACGATTCAGATTCAACATCAAATTCATATACGGCACTATCGAGTGTGCTTATCCATATATTACCATTTTGACTAGCTATAATTTGTGATATTCGAATTGTAGAATCCAACCAATTTTGATTTTCTTCTTCTTTTAAATATTTGGTAAATACATCTTTCTTATAATCCCACTTTATGAGACCTTGAAATTCTGTTCCAATCCAAACAACATTATTTTTATCTTCTATCATATCAGTAGCAATAAAAAAGCCTTCATCTTGGACTATGTCATTAATAAAAGGGTGATTGAAATCTAGGATTTCTTCCATATCTGGATCATAAAATAAAAGATCAGATTCTTCAGCAGAAGTACTTCTAAAATGGTTTAAGACAAACAGTTTTCCATCTGATCTCATGAAAAGTTTTTTAATCCCTTCTGAATCACCTTTTAAAGGAACGTTTTTAATAAAATTGAAGGCTTCCGACATGTCAAATATTGACAATGCTTTGCAATCCATAGAGCTAGCATATAGGATTTGTGAATTTTCATCAATTGCAAAATCTGTAATTTGATTGTTTTCCTTTTCCAGGCATTTTGCAAAGTCTAATTTTTTGAAATAGATTTTATTATTTTCTTGTTTCAGCCGATTTACTCCTTTGGCAAAACTTGAAATCCAGATATTATTATCAGGACTTATATAGCAATTATTAATTTCATTGGAAAGTAAAGAACTTGGATTCTTTGGGTCATTTTTTAAAAATGAAAAGCTTTCTTCCTTGGTATTGAAAATGGCTAAGCCCATTGTTCGAGTGCTTAATAAGAGCTGATTTTCATCTAATTTGTCAATGTCGAAAACCACATTTTGCATAAAATCTTTTTCAATTTCAAATGCGTAAACATTCGGATAGTAAGATTTATATGTACCATCTTTTGTATTGAATTTAATCAATCCAGTTCCCCATGAGCCTATCCAAATTGTTTCCGATTTTTCCATGAAGATGGATTGACATGAAACACCTTGAGTCCAATTGTTTAAAGAATGCCTTTCAAAGCTTTTATTTATTTTGTTGAATTTAAATAAGCCATCATTAGTTCCAAGCCAAAGAATGGTTTTATCCTTGACATCTTCAATAATTTGAAGCACAGAATTTTTAGCAAAATTTTCAGGTTCATATTTCAAATTATCTTTCATCAAGTAAGATTGAAATTGTTCCGTTTCTTTATCAAAAGAATTTAAACCAATACTATAGCCGCCGAGCCATAATTGATCATTGCTATCATGAAGAAGGCAACTTGCGGAATAAAAATCATTTTTATCGTTTAAGTAGTAATGTTGAAATGTTTCAGTTTTTGGATTGAATCTATTCAAACCTCCTCCATTAGAAGCAATCCACAAATAGCCATCTAAACCCTCGCTGATATCCATAATGACCTCACCATATAATGAACTACTGTCTTCGTCTATATTTTCGAAAATCTTATAATTCGTGCCATCAAACCTAGTGATCCCATCTTGAGTTGCAAACCATAGGTAGCCTTTATTGTCTGATTTAATTTGATAAACGGCATTGTCTGAAAGACCTTCCTCTGTTGTGATATGATCGAAAGCTGCATGATCAAATTGAGCAATTAAACAGAAATGAAAAAACAAAAAGCTACATGCAAAAAGTTGTTTCAAAGGTTTTCTATTATAAAAGTTACTATAAAAAGCTTTTTAGTTTTAGAGATTAAGCAGCAAATTTTTGGAAGAAATATGTTACTAAAGTTAAACTAATTAGATTATAGCAAAGTATCATTGTCATATTATTTCAATACAATTGACATCAAGAAAATATATTAGACTGGCTTATGAGTTTTTAACAAATCCAAGATAGTTTTGTCATCCTCTTGATCGAAATTACAAATGTAATAGATGAATGTACTGAGAAAAACTCCTACTAAAGATCCTGCTAATACATCCATATAGAAATGATGCATCAAGTAAACTCTACTGAATGCTACTAGCATTGATAATAAAAGCATGATGATATAAACGAGCTTATTTTTATAGATTAATGCAAATAGCCCAAAGAGTGCAAATGCGGATAAAGTGTGTCCAGATGGATAACTTGTAAATGCACCGCTCACTGGATAAGCCCCTCCTACCCAACTTAATTGATCCCAAATTTCTGTGTCTTTAAAATAGGTCCTAGGTCTTGGATTAGCATAAAGTTGTTTCAATAGAAAACTTGTGATTAAACCAATAAGACCTGTTAATCCTACCGCTACAGTCGTTCTCAATCTGATGAATAAAAATACTAAGGCAAGGAATAAATACATAGGTGCTTCTCCAAACATCGTAATGTACTTAATGCTTTGACCAAAGAATTCTCCTCTAAATTGATTGATGTAAATGAGAATTTCTCCTTTGCTAAAAAATAGATTTAGGATTAAACCTAT
>CALGNN010000134.1 GCA_937961455.1 uncultured Saprospiraceae bacterium | reverse complement strand
TTCCAGATCAAAGAAGATTTATTTGCTTCTTCTGATAGAAGACTTATTAATCATAAGACCTATTATTATACCGTTGTCGCATATGCTTCGAATACCTATGAGGATTTTGATCCAGTAGAAAATACTGGGCAAAGGACTCCATACTTAGCTGGTAGATTGAATAGAGAAACTTATAATGCAGTACCAAGACCTATAGTTTATGATAATCTAAATGCAGAATATGGGGAAGGAACAGTCATTACAAGGTTAGACGGTATTGGAGCTGGAAGAGCATTTTTACAAGTTTCAGATGAAACTAGAAATGCAATGTTTGATGGTAGTTACGGAGGTGTTATTGAATACCTTGAAGGAACAGGTCCAATTGATGTCAAAGTATATAATCCACTAGAAATGAAAGATGGGAATTTCCTATTGACATTTACAGATAATAATAACAACGATGACGTATTGCAAGATACGGCTAGATGGATTCTTATTGATGAAGATACCGGTCAAGAAATATTTTCTGATGTTTCTATTGAATCATTAAATGAGCAAGTAATCAAAGAGTATGGATTTTCTATTTCTATAGGACAATCTGATGATGCAGGAGAAAAATTTGATGATACGAATGGAGCCATTGGTTCTACATTACAATATAGTGACCCGGAAGGACCAAGATGGTTTGGCGCAGCTGCTGATACCAGAGGAGGCATTGGAACTGAAGGTATATATAACTACATACCTACAGAAGGAACACTCCATCCAATTGCGCTTAGAAATATAGATCCAGATCAATCATTGTCTACGATGGGCGATGGTTTATTTGCACCTTTTGCACTTACTGATTTTGTAGTAGATGCAACGAATCCTAAGATCACACCTGCTTGGACTGATGGAAGACAAGAAGCTATTTTGACGAATAGTGACAATCAATTAGAAAGACTTAACAATGTTGATATTGTATTCACAAGTGATAAGTCTAAATGGAGTCGGTGTATTATAGTTGAAGCTGGAAACAGACACTTTACTGATATAGGTGGTGCACCTATCGGTGAATCATCAAGCTTCTATGTAAGAGATTCGCCATCAGTAGGAAAAGAAGATGCGGATGGAGACGGCTTAGCAGATCCTGACGGAGACGGTGTAGGAATGGGATGGTTCCCAGGCTATGCAGTAGATGTTGAAAGTGGTTTGCGTTTAAATATTTTCTTTGCAGAAAATTCTGTTTATGATGGTGATATTTTTGATCCATTCTTAACGCAGCCAACGACAGGTACAGATATGATGTGGAATCCGACTGATCAATTGTTTATGGATTTAGGTGGACAAAATTCCATTCTGAATTTTTACACAGGAGGTCAGCACTACATTTATGTTACGGATGTAGAATATGATGCTTGTGAATGGTTTAGAAGTAGATTAGATATCGGAGAGAATGCACTTAAAAAGAGAAGAGTATTAGAAACCATTACATGGACGAGTGTGCCATTATTGCCTTTTGAAGAGTCACTTCTTTCTTATGCAGATGGATTAATACCTAATGACCTTGTAGTAAGTATGAGAGTAGATAATCCTTATGATGTAAGTGTGTATGAATCAGCAATTGATGATGATCCGGTTACATCTGGTTCTGGTGAATACAATCAAAATCCTACATACAGATTTAGTTTCAGTGGTAAAGGAGCAACCAGAGTAGAGGAAGGAGATAGACCTGATTTATTGGCTGATGTTAATGTAGTTCCAAACCCATATTATGGATGGTCTTCTTATGAAAACCAAAGGAATGAGAATCTAGTAAAAATCACAAATTTGCCTGACAATGCCGTGATAACGATATTCTCATTAGATGGTAAGTTCATTAGACAGTACGACAGAAGTGAAGAACCACAATTGCAACAACCACCGAGAGGAAATCCTGGTATTACCTATGCTCAAACCATTCCAGACGTAGAATGGGATTTGAATAATAGTAAAGGAATTCCTGTAGCAAGTGGAGTTTATTTAATTCATATCAATGCTCCTGGCTATGGCGAAAAAGTCATCAAATGGTTTGGTGTTAGAAAGAAATTTGACGCAACAGGATTTTAATAAAAAGAAGAATAGTAGAATGAAAAATATCAAAATAGTTTTTTTATTGATTTTTGCTGTTGCCAACATTGGGCAGATAACAGCTGGAAATCCAGATAGACAAGGGGAAGCAGGAGCCTATGAGTTGCTATTGAACCCATGGGCACGAAGTGCTGGTCTTCATACATTGAATACTTCTTTTGTTAAAGGAGTTGAAGCCATGAGATTAAATGTAGCTGGCTTAAGTAGAATTAATAAAACGGAAGTTTTAATTGGTAATGCCCGACTTTTTGAAGGAACAGGTATCCTACTTAATTCAGTTGGTGTTGCACAGCGAATGGGCGAAAATGGAACACTTGGTTTGTCATTAATGGCAGTTGATTTTGGCGATATTCCTGTGACTACCACAGATATTCCTGGAGGAACGGGTGCCACTTTTTCACCAAATTTTTTCAATATAGGAATTGCTTATTCTCATATTTTTGAAAACAAGATTTCTGTTGGAGTATTATTTAGAGCAATTTCAGAATCAACAGCTGATATCAAAGCCTTTGGCTTTGGTGTAGATGCTGGAATTCAATATGTATCTGGAGAGAATGATAATTTTAAATTTGGTATCTCACTAAGAAATGTTGGATCTCCAATGCAGTATAGAGGACCTGGTTTATCTTTTATTGTAAATTCTCAGGAATTGCCACAAGATAATGGATTGGCTGTCTCAACTGAAGCTAATAGATTTGAGTTACCTTCTCTATTGAATATTGGAATTTCATATGATTTTCTTATTGGTATGAAAAATAGACTAACTGTAGCAGGTAACTTTACTTCCAATTCTTTTTCTAGAGATCAAATTAGCGCTGGTGTCGAATATGCTTTTAATGAAATATTCATGCTAAGAGGTGGATATAGATATGATATTGGACAAAGCCTAACAGCTTTAGATAGAAATGTCTATACGGGTGTGTCAGCTGGTGCTTCTGCAGAGATTCCACTTAAGAAGGGAAGTTCAAACAGATTAGGTATCGACTATGCTTACCGTTTTACTCAACCATTTAATGGAACCCACAATATTGGAATTCGAATTACTATTTGACCTTTTATTCGTTTTTTAATATTTTAGGCAAAGAAATAAATTTTTTTAGGACGCTTCCTCCAAAGGGGAGCGTTCTTCTTATTAATACAAAAAAGGAATTATGTCAGAAATTCAATACTTAACTCAAGCTGGCTACGATAAGTTATCTAATGAATTAGATTATTTAAAAACAGTTGGCAGGCAGGAAGCAGCTCAGGCAATCGCCGAAGCAAGAGAGAAAGGTGATCTTTCTGAGAATGCAGAATATGACGCTGCAAAGGATGCGCAAGGTATGCTAGAAATGAAGATCAATCATCTTGAAAAAACCTTTGCCAATGCTAGAATTATAAACGAAGAAGATATCGATATTAGCAAGGTTGGATTGCTCACTGTTGTGACTATAAAAAACCTTAAGATGAATAAAGAGATGACTTTTAAATTAGTCTCTGAGTCAGAAGCCAATCTCAAAGAGAAAAAATTATCCATAAGCTCACCCATTGGAGGAGGAATACTGGGTAAGAAGGTTGGAGAAACAGCCAAAGTGGCTACACCTGCAGGTACAACGGAATTTGAGATCATGAAGATCGCTTTATCCTAGTGTCAAGTATATTCACAAAGATTGTAAAGGGAGAAATTCCTAGTTATAAAATTGCTGAAAACGATCATTGCTACGCTTTCTTAGATATTAGACCTATTCAAATTGGACATTGTCTTGTGATTCCAAAAAAGGAAGTAGACTATATATTTGATCTTGAAGATGAATTGCTTGCTGAGATGATGCGCTTCGCCAAAAAAGTAGCAAAAGCCATATCGTCCATCATTGATTGCAACAGGATATCTGTTGGTGTTTTTGGCTTAGAGGTACCTCATGCTCATATTCATTTAATTCCCATGAATCAAATGTCGGATGTGAGTTTTTCCAATACACCTAAGGAGCTTTCACAAGAAGAATTCAAAGCCCTTGCGGCTAAGATCGCAGAAGCATACAATACCTTGTAATTGTCTTTTTAAGCAAAAAGCTAAAAATCATTTTACTCTATCCGCATTATCTTTCACAAAACTTGACCAATCTTTATAATCACTCGTTGAAGCTTGAATATTGCTTAATTGAAATCCATGGCAAATAGCTGTAGCAATTGCATCAGTAGCGTCATAATCTTTCTGCGTGATTTTCACTTTAAGTAAATGTTCAACCATAGCGCCAACTTGTTCTTTAGATGCATTTCCATTCCCAGTAATCGCTTTCTTGATTTTTTTTGGCGCATACTCACATATGTTTAAACCCATGGTCATTCCGGCCGCCATTGCGACTCCTTGAGCTCGACCAAGTTTCAGCATAGATTGAACATTCTTTCCATAAAAAGGTGCTTCAATAGCTAAACTAGATGGTAAATAGATTTCAATGACTTCTTGAAGCTGAAGGAATATCTCTTTCAACTTCGTTTGTTGATCTGCTAAAGATTTTAAGTTTAAGGTATCCACATGGATTAACTTATAATCTCTTCCTCGCATTTCCACAATCGCGACACCTAGGAAATTTGTCCCAGGGTCAACGCCCATCAACCTTTCTTTAATTAAGTTCATCTTATAGAAAATTGTAATATAAAAGCTTTTTTTCTCTATCCCTACATTATTTTATTTTTGCAAGGTAAGATGAAGAGCAGCACCACTAAATATCTGTTAAAAAGAGGCACTAAAAAATGGATCAACTTGAGCATTAAGCTTTGTTTGATGGCATTGTTTTGCTTTGTCATTTACAATCAGATTAGTGTGAAAAATGATATCGCTGGTTTGTGGACAGACTTCAGTTCCAATTTTAATCACTATCATTTTGGCTATTTGATTTTGTGCCTCTGTCTACTCCCCCTTAATGTTTATTTGGAATCTTACAAATGGCAAAAATTGATGTTGCCATTTCAAAGGCTTAATCATAAATCATCTTTAGCTTGTATACTAGCGGGTAGTTTTCTTTCCATAATTACTCCTGCCAGATTAGGGGACTTCGCAGGTAGAATGTTGTATGTTGAAAAAGGGAATCGGATCAAAGCAGTAATCGCCACTGCTATCGGAAGTCTTTCACAGCACTTGATTTTAATTTCAATTGGATTGGTAGGATTTATTTGGATAGGGACTCACATATTAGAAATCGATCCATTAGTGAGTTATACATTTTTACTCATGTCACTAATAGTCTTCGCCATATTGATGTTAATCTATTTTAATCTGGAAGCATCTGCAGGTTTTTTCCAAAAGATTGTATGGTCAGAAAAATGGAAAAAACATCTGAATGTCCTTAAAGATGTCCGATTTTACACTAATAAAGATTTGTTAAAATTCATTGGTATTTCAGGCGCAAGATTTTGTGTGTACAGCAGTCAGTTCTATTTATTGCTGCTTTTTTATGGAGCTAGGATACCCGTAGATATGGCATTTGCAGGGATTTCCGCAAATTTCTTAGTGCAATCTGGGATTCCACTTCCTCCAGCTCTTAGCGTTTTATTAAGAACTGAGTTTTCATTACTCATCTGGAGTGGATTTGTCGAAAACTCCCTAGGAATCATAATGGCTACAATTTCGTTATGGGTAATAAATCTAATTTTGCCCGCGTTCATAGGAATGATAACCATGGCAAAAACGGATTTATTAAGTTCAATCAGTTATGAATAAGCTTCTTATCTACTTATTTGCATCTATGTTCATAATTCCAGCAGCACTGGATTATGACTCATTCGATATGGCAGATTCAAGTGCATTGGATCTTTGCCATATGCAGAACGAAACTTTTGAAGGAGGAGAACACCTCAATTACATATTGTACTACAACTGGAATTTTATTTGGCTGTCGGCAGGAGAGGTTGATTTTTATATCAATGAAACACCTAGCTTTTATGAGATAAAAGCCTATGGCAAAACTTATCCATCATACGAATGGTTTTTCACCGTTAGAGATACCTTTCACACTTACATTGATAAAGAGACGCTGCTTCCAATATATTTTGAGCGTGCGGTTCATGAAGGAAATTTTGATTTTTATTCTAAAATAGAATTTGATCAAGAAGCCCAATCTGCGGTTTGTTATAAAGGCAAAACTAAAAAAGATGCGAAACGCACAGATTTGCAATTAGAGAGTTGCATGCACGATGTTTTATCTGTTTTATATTCTGTAAGGAATATGAAAGTTGATAGATTGGATGAGGGAAGTAATTTTCCTGTGGAAGTTTGTTTGGATAGTGAGACCTTTCCATTGCAAGTTACCTACATGGGAGAGGAGTCGAAGAAGATTAGAAATAAAGGCGTGCAAAATACGCTTCACTTTTCTCCAGAGACCATTCCTGGGGAAGTATTTGAAGAAGGAAGTAGAATTCATATTTGGGCGTCCAATGATCAAAACAAAGTTCCACTCTTAATAGAGTCGCCCGTGAGTGTAGGTTCAATTAAAGCTGTCATTCAAAATTATAATGGATTAAAATATCCTTTCCAACTAGATCCTTAATCATAAAATACCCCAATATGAAAACCCTCTATCGTGGAATTGTTAGTGCCTTTGTGCTTGCAGCAATCGCTGGCTTGGCATGGTTTGCTGGATATAAATATCAATTTGGGAAAACCGAAAAATTTGAAACCAAAGAAGCCATTTTGCAACAAATCAATAAAGTTTCAAAATGGGTAACAGCAGAAGGCTATTTTTCTGAGGTATACGATTACAAAGATTATTGGATGTATGATCTAAGTCCCTTGCGTAAAAAGGCCTTGATAAGAGTAAAAGCCAAAGTGTCTATGGGATATGATTTAAGCAAAGCCAGTTATGACATTTCAGAATTAGAAAAGTCCATCCGTGTGTACAATCTTCCTGCGCCAGAAATTATTTCTATTGACCATGATGCCGATTACTATGATTTAACAGAGGGCAGTTTTAATTCATTTACGATTGACGAGCTCAATAGCTTAAATGCAAAAGCAAAAGAGTACATAGAACAAGTGGCTATGGAAAGTGAATTGGTAGACGCAGTAGATGACCAAGCAAAAACTACATTTCAATGGTTGAGAGCGCTTGTTGAAACTGCAGGATGGTCTTTAACCATAGAAGAATCAGAAGAAATTCCGCAGACAAATTAGTTAGTAGCGTTTCTTTCGCTTAATGTTTAACCATTTCTTAAGGGTTTCGCCCTGAATAAAAGCTTATATTAATATTAGATAACTCGCAAGTTTGGTGTAAAAAATTCTATTTTAGAAGGTTTAAAATACTTTACTAGATCCATGAAAAATTTAGAAGACCAACCACAGTTATTCGGCCATCCAATAGGCCTCTTTATTCTTTTCCTAACTGAAATGTGGGAGCGATTTAGCTACTATGGTATGCGTGCCATATTGGTTCTTTTTCTCGTTGCACAAACCCAAGGTGATAATCCAGGCTTTGGCTGGACTAATGCAGAAGCCATCAACTTATATGGTTGGTATACCATGTTCGTATACGTAGCATCTATCCCCGGAGGAATTCTTGCTGATCGATTTATTGGACAGCGTAAGTCTGTTATGGTTGGAGGTATTTTATTGTGCCTAGGTCATGGAATCTTAGCTTTTGAAGCTGTATGGGCCTTTTATGCTGGTTTAGTATTGATCGTGCTTGGAGTTGGTGCATTAAAGCCTAACATTTCAACTATGGTAGGTGGCTTGTATCCAAAAAATGATCATAATAAGAGAGATATGGGTTTCTATATTTTTTATATGGGAATCAATTTGGGAGCAGCAGCATCTGCGCTTTTAGTAGGTTATGTAGGAGAGAAAATCGGATGGCATTATGGCTTTGGTCTCGCAGGAATTGGAATGTTTTTAGGTCAATTGACTTATCTGTGGGGTCAAAAATATATCAGTCATGTCGGGAATTTGGTTGTTGAAGAAAAGACGAGCGTTGAGAATAGACCGAACTTAATTATGGATATTTTCAAACATACCAATTCAATCATAGGATTTGTTATCACAGCCTTAATTGGACTTGCGATATACCTATTTGCAGGCAGTTGGTCTTATGGACTACTCATGCTTGGAATTGCCTTTGCAGTCGGAATAGGAATTGTCATTTATAATGATGGTGACAAAGTTGAAAAAGATAGAATCTTAGTAACCTATTTATCCTTTTTAATCATCATTGTTTTCTGGGGCGCATTCGAGCAAGCTGGAGGATTGATGAATGTGTATGCCAGTCAAAAGACAGATTTGAGTATAGGTAGCTTTGAGGTACCTGCCTCATGGTTTCAGTCAGTTAATGCCATTTTCATTTTGGTCTTTGCAACACTCGTAGGAGCCTTTTGGATTTATTGGCACAATAGAGGTAAAGAGTCATCCTCTTTATTTAAAATGGCCATAGGAGTCATCATCATGGGATGGGGATTTTTCTTCATGTCAAAGGCAAGTACGGAAGTGGAGATGAATGCAGTAGGAGAGGTCGTTGCTAAATCAGGCATGTATTGGCTGGTCTTAGCATACCTATTTCACACCATTGGAGAATTATGTGCCTCGCCCGTTGCATTATCATTCATCACTAAGTTAGCTCCTGAAAGATGGATGGCATTTATGATGGGTGCTTATTTTGCGAGTACGGGTTTGGGTAATAAAGTAGCTGGATTGTTAGGTTCTTGGTCAGAGACTGTAGGTGACTTTAATATTTTTACAGGCATTGCGATATTCTGTACCATTATTGGAATACTATTTATCATGATACTCAAGCCTCTGAAAAGATTAACCCATGGAGCAGAAGATCTAGTAACAGAAACTGCTCACTAATAAAAACAAAAAATAGAAAAACAATAATATTATGGACTTTGGATTTTGGTTAATGATCATAGGAACCATCTTCGTAGCAGTATGGATTCCAACGGTAATACTCTCTCAAAAGAAAATTCATCCTAAGGCTTTATTTACCTTATTCTTTGCAGAATTGTGGGAGCGATTTTCCTTTTATGGAATGCGAGCCTTGTTGATGCTTTACATGACGAAAGTATTATTTGAATACATGGGGCAGGCTGATGCAGATGTGCGCGCATATGGTATTTATGGAGCTTATGGAGCTTTAGTATATGCTATGCCAGTTGTTGGAGGTTTGGTTGCGGATAAACTCTATGGTTTTAGAAAAGCCATTTTCCTTGGAGGAATTTTGATGGCGCTAGGCCATTTTGTATTAGGACTCGAAGGCCTCATGTTTGAGGGAAATCTTTCATTGTTCTTTTGTGCCCTTGCACTCATTATTGTAGGAAATGGATTTTTCAAACCTAATATATCTTCTTTCTTAGGAAAATTTTATGAACAAAATGATCCCCGAAAAGATGGTGCCTTTACCATCTTCTATATGGGAGTTAATATGGGTGCATTCCTGGCTCCATTATGGTGTGGATATTTAGGAGAATCCTTTGGTTGGCACTATGGCTTTGGTCTAGCCGGTATAGGTATGTTAGTTGGTTTAGTAGTATTCGCTCGAAACAAAGAGCATTTTGAAGATAAAGGATTACCACCTAATGAAGCCTTATTAAAAAAGTCTTCATTCTTGGGTATATCCAATGAAATACTAGTAGTTGTTCTTTCTTTACTTGCCATCCCTTTAATGGCAATGATGCTGAATATGAATGAAATTGTAGCCGTCGCACTGCCATTGGTAACTATAGGTGTGATCGGATATATTCTATACTATTCCTTCAATTTAATTAGGAATGGAGACAAAGCTGGAGGTCAAAGATTATGGGTAGTTGTTGTGTTATTTTTCTTTCACGCTTTGTTTTGGGCGCTGTTCGAACAAGCGGGTGGATCATTAATGTTGTTTGCCGACAGAAATGTATCAAGAGGAGGAATTCCTACTTCTATGTTTGCAAGTTTAAATCCATTATACATTATGTTACTTGCTCCAATATTCTCCTGGCTCTGGTTACGACTCAGTAAGAGAAAAAAGGAACCTAGTACGCCTATGAAGTTTTTCTATGGATTGTTCCAAATGGCCTTAGGTTATGCAGCAATTGTATTAGGTGCAAAAATGTTTGGCATGGATGATGGAATGGTTCCAGTTGTATTCTTGTTTTTAATGTACTTATTACATACAACAGGTGAATTGAGTTTGAGTCCTGTCGGATTATCTATGGTAACAAAATTATCCCCGCCAAAAATTGTAGGCTTTGTTATGGGTGCTTGGTTTTTATCAATCTCCTTAGCTCACGAAATTGCAGGACAGTTGGGTAAATTGGCCTCGGCTCCTGAAGAAGGAGCTTCAGCGGTAGAATCTATGAATGGATTTGTTTCTGTTTACCTGAATTGGGGTGTCTTTGTTATGGGGGGTGCTGCTTTATTACTTTTATTATTAGTTCCAATGCTTAAAAAATGGATGCACGGAATTCATTAATTATAGACGTCGATGGATAATTTTATAAATTATTTTAACGAGATACCTAGCGCACATAGATCCATACTTTTATTTGGAGGCTTAACGGTATTTTTATTATTAGAAAATTTTTTCCCAGTATATAACTTTAAGTCTAATAAGACCAGACACGTAGCGATCAACATTGTATTTACACTTACTACGGTTCTTGTGAATTTGTTGATGGCTTTCTTGCTAATCAAGACTTCTTTTTGGGCAGAGGCAAATGAATTTGGAATATTACATTGGATTCAATTTCCCATAGTCATTCAAATTATCATAGGCTTGTTTATTTTGGATTTTATTTCCGCATGGCTCGCCCATTATACAGAGCATCATGTGAAATGGCTTTGGCAATTTCATGTGGTCCATCATACGGATATGGAGGTGGATGCCTCTACTGCCAATAGACATCATCCAGGAGAATCCGTCATAAGATTTCTATTTACTCTGTTGGCTGTCGTTGTTTCGGGTGCATCATTTTGGCTAATTATGCTATATCAAGCCTTGTCTGTTTTCTTTGGTCAATTGACCCATTCCAATATTAAAATTTCAAAGTCAATCAATGGGGTATTGAAATGGTTTTTTGTCACACCCCAAATGCATCGTGTGCACCATCACTACAGACAACCTTATTCCGATAGTAATTATGGCAACATCTTTTCTTTATGGGATAGATTATTTGGGACTTACAAAGATGTAGAGAACTCAAAGTTGGTCTTTGGTTTAGATACCCATTTTAGTAAACAAGAGTCGGAAAATGTTTGGGAGCTTTTAAAAATTCCATTTAAGGCTTATAGACCTCCGAAGGAATACGCAGAGAAAGAAAAATTGTAAGACAAATGTCTTCATTAAAATAAAAAACCCGCTTCAAATAATTGAAGCGGGTTTTTAAGTTTCTTTTAGATTCTACTATAAAAATGGATCTGAGTATTTAGGATTATTTATCATTTCATCATCGGTCATGGTATGCAAGAAGTTTACCAAATCGGTTTTGTCTTGTGCTGAGAAGTTGAATTTCTTAGCTTGATTTCCAGCTTTCAATGAAGAGGATAAATAAGTGTGATTTTGAATACCATCACTATAATGGTCTACCACTTCTTCTAAGGTAGCAAATCTGCCATCATGCATGTAAGGCTTTGTAAGGGCAATATTTTTAAGAAACGGAACTTTAAATTTACCCTTATCTGAAGGAACACCCGTAATACCATAGATCCCTTGATCTTCGTAAACAAGATCTAATCCATTATTTGCTTTCTTTGAAAATTGTTCTAAATCTAAAGCATGTGTCAACGAAGGTGAAATACTCGCACTATGACAGGTCGCACAGTTTGACATAAATAGGGACTTTCCTCTATTTTCTGAAGCGTTGAGTCCTGCTAAACCCTCATTACTATTTAATTGCGCTGCAATATTGGTAACATTTAGTGATTCTTCTAATTTTGAAGATTTCGTTGAAATAGAGTTTACAAAACTTTCTAAGGCAGTAATAATTAGATGATCCTCAATAATTCCATCATTCTGGAAAGCTTTTTTGAAAAGAACTTTGTAGTATGGAATAGCAGAAAGTTTATCTACTAGATCTCTCATGTCCATTCCCATTTCATCTTCATTTTCGATGGTTTCTCTTATTTGAGCTCTCATATTAGAAGCTCTTTCATCCCAGAAAAATCCCAAAGAGAAGGTTTCGTAAAAACTTGTGATGGTTATACCACCACCCATTCCAATGGCAAGTGAATTTCTTTTTGTTTCTGCACCATCAATGCCTTCGCTGAATTTTTTGTCATCAGCAAAGCCCAGTTTTTGACTGTGGCAAGAAGAACAGTTTTTACTATTGTCAATAGACAAATTATTATCATAGAATAAGACTCTTCCCAATGTGGCAATGTCATTTCTATTATTTCCTAAGACGGAGTAATCGTCTAATTCTAATGGAAGATTTAAATGTTCTGATATGATTGCATAGTCTTCATCTGAGTATGCTTTAACGCTTAAATCTACATTGTCTTGAAGGCAAGATTGGAAAAGAACGCTGCCAAAGAATAAGGCGCTCAGATAGTAAATGGTATTTTTCATATTAAGGTATTTCAGTTTGAGTTAGTTGGACTCTATAATATAAGCAATAATGAGCAATAATGGGAGATTTTAACAATTGGGGAAATCTTGTAGCAATTAAGAAAAGATCAAAAAAAAGCCTTCTCCAAAATTTATGGAGAAGGCTTTTTAAAATTTATATCACTCCACTATTTAAATGGATCTGAGAATTTTGGATCAGTAAGCATTGCTTCATCAGTTAAGGTATGCAGGAATGCTATTAAATTATCTTTTTCTTCTTGTGTATAGTCAAACTTTTTAGGCTTGTCACCTTCTTTCAATTGCTCTGAAAGATTTTCATGATCTTGAATACCTGTGCTGTAGAAATCAACCACTTCTTCAAGTGTAGAGAATCTTCCGTCGTGCATGTACGGTCCAGTTACAGCGATATTCTTCAATAAAGGCACTTTGAAATGACCATTATCATTTGAGAAACCAGTTGACGCACCAATTCCTTTATCTTCATATACCATATCCAAACCATTGTTACCTCTTGTGAGATTCGCTGGAATGCCTAAAGCAAAAGTTAAGAATGGCCCCATTGATGCACTATGGCATGAAGCACAGTCATTAATAAACAAGTTTTTACCTTGATTTTCTGCATCTGATAAACCTGCAAGGTTGACCGTTGGAGTATTATTGAACGCATTTGAGGAAGCGACAGCCAATTCAAATTTGGACTGACCCGTTACCATAGCACTGATGAAAAACTCGAGTGATTCGGTAATCAAGTGTTCTTCAACAACACCGTTATTGCCATAAGCTTTATCAAATAAAACTTTGTAATAAGGTAGATCTTTAATCTTCTCAGTTAAAGCATGTAGCTCCATACCCATCTCTTCAGAATTAGGAATGGTTTCTTTTAATTGTTCAGCAATGGTACCTGCTCTTTCATCCCAGAAGAATCCGAGATCGAAGTTATTGTAATAATTGGCTAAACTCATACCTGAGCCAATTCCCAATGCCAATGAATTTCTTTTAGTCTTTACTCCATCTATTCCCTCACTAAAGGCTTTATCGTCAGAAAAAGCTAATTTTTGAGCGTGGCAAGATGAGCAGTTCGTGCTATTATCAATAGAAAGATTATTGTCATAAAATAATACTCTTCCTAAAGTAGCTTTTGCATCAGAACGATTGTTATTTCCCCCAAAAAACGAAGGATTGTATTCGTCAAATCCTTGTGGTAAGTTTAGTGTTGCAGAAATATCAGCCCATTCTGACTCTGTGTAAGATATTTTAGTTTCATCAACAGCATCTTCTAAGCAAGATTGGAAACTAAATGCTAGCAAGGCTAACATACAGATGGATAGATTTTTTAATTTCATTTTGGTCATGATATAAATTTTAATAGTTCTTATTTAATGACTTATACTTTTAAAAGACGATGCCCAGTTTAGAATAGTTGGGTAAACATTAAGTCTTTCTAAAGTTAATTAATAAAAATAGTGAATCCATCTATTTACAAGCTCTTTAACGTTTATATAAAGCCTTATTATTGCACAAAAAAATGGATTTGTTCTTAGCCTTTGGCCTCTTAATTCAATATTACTAAACCTAGAAGAACGAAATTATCCAATTATTAAGAGAGGGTAACAAAAAATTATTAATTAGTAATAATTTCAAACATTATAGACTAATATTTTAATGTAAATATTAGTATTCGATAAAATACTAATATTAAATTATTATTTGCAGTATAATTTATCTATGTTAGTTTATTGAGCACGAAAAATCAACTTATGGTTTTTGTGGGACGTTAACCGTTATGCGTTCAGGTCTATTTGCCAGTTCCCATGTAGTATGATATATAAGTTTTACCACATTGGCCATCTTATCAAAGGCTATTTTCTCGACAGTATCAGAAGTTCTGTGATAATCAGCATGTGTTCCATTGAAGAAAAATATCGCAGGAATACCACTTACAGCAAAATTATAATGGTCTGATCTGTAGTAATATCTATTTGGATCATTTTCATCATTGTAGGTATAATCCAAAGTTAAATTCGTATAAGTTTGGTTCATTTCCTCATTGATATCATGCAGGTCGGTACTCATTCTATCCGAGCCAATGACGTATATATAATTAGCTTGATCCTTATATTTTTTATCAATTCTACCAATCATATCAATATTGATATTTACAATAGAGTTTTCAAGTGGAAAAATGGGGTTTTCAACATAATATCTTGATCCCAATAATCCTTTTTCTTCTCCAGTAAGCGTCATAAAAAGAATACTTCTTTCAGGACCATTTCCAGCTTTTTTAGCATAAGAGAAAGCTTCTGCTAATTCTAATACAGCTGTTGTACCAGAACCATTATCATCTGCTCCATTGTAAATGCCATCTCCCTTTTGACCTAAATGATCAAAATGCGCCGTAACAATAACGATTTCATTTTTCTTTACAGGATCAGAACCTTCCAATAATCCTACACAATTTACTCCTTCAGTGGACTTAACTGATCGCTTCATATTCACACTTACCGCTGGATTCAACTTGACCGATTTGGACTTTCTCTTTTTAAGAATCTTGTTTCTAGCTTTGATTACTTTTCTATACTTTTTCCCCATTAATTCTTTTGCAACTTCCCCTGAGATGAAAATGCTATTTGCTCTTCCTTTATTTTTCTCTGTTGGATCTCCCATGTACATTTTCCCATTGAGCAGAAATCTTAGATTTGAACCAATTCGACTTTTTAATTCATCATCTATGATAAGGACACATTTTGCTCCTTTTGCATAGGCAGTTTGTAGTCTTGTATCGATATCGACAGCCTCTTCTCCTAAAATTGAAACACCTAAATCATTTGTAGGATTTGCTCCGTAAATCATAATCACTTGGTCCTTAACTGATTTTGAACCATAATCAGAATATATAGGACTATCAATACCATATCCTAAGAATAAAACTTCGTTGGTATTAATACTGAAGTCTGCATTTTGATCTGGTAAGCATAGGTAATCCCTTGCAATTTTGTAGCTAACATCATTTACTTTGAAGCTAGACTCGTCCCATTTTAATCTTGTAAAGCTGGTGTTTTGAAAATAACCTTCATCTCCTACAGCCTTTAGACCAATTGATTTAAAATGATTAGCTATGTAATCTGCAGCTTTATCAATTCCCTCAGATCCTAATTCACGTCCAGCAAATTCATCAGAAGCAATTACCGTTAAATGTTTTTTTAAATCAGCAATTGTTATGCTGCTTTCATAGGTCAATCTTGGAGTCGTTGGAACATATGGTTCTGCAACTACTTGATCCATTTCTTCCATTTGCTGAGCATTCAAAATTTGAATGCTAAAAATCGTAACGAGTATTAGTATTATTTTCTTTTTCATCACTTAAGTATTAACAAGAGATTTTATTTACGCGACGTTCATGTCGCCCTCCTTCAAATGGTGTTTCTAAAAAAGCTTTGCACATATCTAAGGCTAAATGGTATGAAACAAATCTCGCAGGTATGGCTAAGACATTAGCGTTATTATGTTGTCGAGCCAATTGAGCTAATTGAACAGACCAACATAATGCTGCTCTAATATTTTGATGTTTATTAGCAGTCATAGCCACTCCATTTCCAGAGCCACAAATAACAATACCCAATTCCGCATTTCCACTTTCAACATCTTCGGCAACTGGATGTACAAAGTCTGGGTAATCCACAGAGTCTGGACCATCTGTGCCATAGTTTTTAACTGCAATATTTTGACTTTCTAAAAATTTGATCATGTCAGCTTTATAAGCATAACCTGCATGATCACCACCGATCGAAATATTTTTTATTTCCATGAATTAGTTTGGTACATTTTGAATAACATATGCTCCTAACAAATTATTCATTTCACTTTCAAAGTCTTTGTCTCCTAATGATTTGGCAACTTGCAATAAATTATCCTTGATGTCATTAGCGTAAGCAAAATCAGATTCGAAGCCAGATTTTATATCATCTGCATCCAACGAATAATAAAAATTGAGATGCTCCGAGGTTTCGTTAGCCAATATTCTCATGTGTTTTTTAGCATCTTCAAAAGCATTGGCTCTCAATAGAACAGTTATCATCGGCATCACCTTCGAATCGTAGGTGAAGTTCATATTTGGAAATGCTTCGAAGTATTTGTTAGCAATATTCTTAGCCATGTCTGTCTTGCCCTCATTGTAAAGTGTATTGGCTAGCCTTACCATGATCATTCTCCAAGCTTGCAAAGAAGCTCCGTAACTCTTACTCACAAATAGCTCCTCTTTGTCAAAATTTCCCCAACGGAATTTATTCATAATATTATCATACATCACCTCCGTATTTACACGACCTGAACCATAGATGTATAATTCCTTTTGGCTAGGTGTTTTCACAGGAATAATTCTAAGGCCTGCGCCTTCTAATTCCATATAATCATTTAAACCTTGAAGCTTTTCATTTTGACAGGTTACACTGAAATAAATCGGTCGATCATAGATGTTATTATTGATAATATCTAGTACAGCCAACTCATCTTTTTGGATATAATTGCCTTTGATATTAATTGGAATTCTAGAGACAATATTGGCAGAATCTGCTAATTCAACAACACCATTTTTTATCATCCTATTTTTATCAATAGGGATGTAAAGCTTTTTAGAAGGAAGGAAAGATTCAAAGGTATTGCCATTGCCTCCTGAAACGGGATGACTTTCTCCAATGAATTTCAAAGCAGCACCAAGACTAAGTTCTCGATCTGGCTGTCCTTGATTAGTGTGATACACTGCATTTCGCTTGTAGCCTCGTAGGGACTCTTTCGGCAAAGAAAACTTCAGTGCAGGTGAATCATTGACCTTTCTCCTCAATCCATCTATATACCAATCAACAGCGATCAAACTCAAATTGACGACCCTTACGTCTGTTCTAATTCCTTCCACCTCTTGGGCATACCAAAGGGGATAAGTATCATTATCGCCATAAGTAAATATGATGGAATTGGGTCTACAAGACTCTAAGAAATTACTTGCATAATCTCTAGAAGCTGTATGATTTTTTCTACTGTGATCATCCCAATTTTGAAAACCCATAATGATTGGAGCAGATAGCGCAAGTACAGTTGCTAATCCTGCCGCTGGCATAAATCCGAGATTCAATTTTTTCTTAGCCATATTAAAGACACCCATGGCACCAAGTCCGATCCAAATACAAAAAGTAAAGAAGGATCCAACCAATACATAATCTCTTTCTCTAGGTTCATTTGGAGGTTGATTGGAATAAATGATGATTCCAATTCCTGTTATTAAGAACATGATCAAAAGACTCATGAATATTTTTGGGTCTCGTTTGAATAGCCAAAACATCCCAAATAATCCAAAGAGCAATGGAAGGAAATAATATTTATTATAGGCTTGATTTTCTGCCATGGCGCGCGGCAATTCATCCATATTATACAATCGAGCCTCATCAATAGGTTTAATACCAGAGAGCCAATGTCCAGATTTCAAATTCCAAGGTTCATATCCTTGCTCTCCATTTTGTCTACCAATAAAATTCCAATTAAAGTAGCGCCAATACATCCAGGATATTTGATAGCGAACGAAAAATCCTATGTTTCCTTCAATTTTGCCTGGTTTGGCACCAGTCCATTTTCTGTATAGTCCGGGCCTGCCTTGATCAGTGTGGGACATCCTAGGGAAAAACATCTTATCCTTGTCTCTATATAATGCAGTGATCTTGCGATCTACAATTTCATATTTATCACCTACGCGTCCATATCTAGGTGTAGTTTCCATATCATATGGAGATGCTTCATAGTGAGGCCCTCTTAATAAAGGACGCTCTCCATATTGTTCTCTATTAATATAAGGTAATAGTCTGAAGGCATCTTCAGGATCATTCATGTTGACCGGAGGATCTGCATTCGCTCTCACTAAGACCACACCAATGGTAGAGTAAGAAATGACTAACAACATAGCACATGTAACTATGATCTCAAGGATTCTATTATTCTTGGTTCTGGCAAATCTAAGCCCTGCGAATAATAAACCTATTAAAACAGCTGCCAGGAAAATTAGACCAGAATGAATGGGCATGTTAAAACTATTAACGGCCAATAATTCAAATTTTGTCCAAAGCAATGGAAGACCTTCAATAATGAATTTTTGAATAACTCCAATTAATACCACACCAACTCCCATAGCTGCAACTGCACCTAAGAGATTGTTCTTCGGATATTTTTTAAAATAATAAAGCAAGGCTAGCGCAGGGAAAGTAAGTAAGCTTAAAAGGTGAACTCCAATAGACAAACCTGCTAAATATACCGTTAGAATAATCCATCGATCATTCTGAGGGCTATCTGGTAAGGTATACCACTTTATCATAGACCATAATGTCATGGCTGTAAACATGGTAGACATAGCGTAAACTTCTCCTTCCACTGCAGAAAACCAAATAGAACTACAAAAGGTCGTTGCCAATCCGGCAACAAGCCCAGCACCGCAATAAATGAGACTTCGATCAGAAGTCTGTTCTTCATTATTATTAAAATCAACATATTGCGCGACTCGAATAGTGATCCAAGTAACGAATGCTGCCGTGAAAGCAGTGCAAGCCCCTGAAAGTAGATTCACTGCAAAAGCAATATCAGCAGGATCATCAGAGAAAATATCAGCCACATAAGTAAATAGGTGTCCTATTAATAAAAATAATGGTGCACCTGGAGGGTGAACTACTTGCAACTTGTAAGCACCTAGGATAAACTCTCCACAGTCCCATAAACTCCCCACTCTCTCAGCTGAGAAAAAGTATACCGTCATCGCTATTGCAAAGACCAGCCAGCCAGCAATATTTATGAATTTTTGATTTGCGTTCATTCAGTTTTATTAGTAAGATTCGCTTTATTTTATAGCCAATGGCAATAGAAAATAAGCTGCAAATTTAATAAAATAAACGGTAGAAGCAGCAGAGATAGTGTGAGTTTGAATTTGACTTTTATGAGCTGAGTTTAATGATCTTTTAGATTTTTTAATAGCGATCAAGCCAAGCGATTCGTCTTCTATCAGAACAACAAAAGTCTGTCTAATTGTTTAGTCTAGACTTACTTGCTCACTAACAAATTTATATCTTTGATCTATGTTTAAAATACTATCTCTAATATTTTTATTTTATCTCTTATACAGAGTAGTGCTTAAGCCGAATACCATAAAAGCTTCTGAGGAGACAGAATACATTGTAGAACCTGATGATGAAGGTTATACAGACTACGAAGAAATTGAAGAATAGTACATGCAGTTATCAAATCTGATTTTAGCCAACAACAATCAATTTATTGTTTTGAACAAACCTCCTACCATCGCTTCTCAAAGTGATAAGACTGGAGATAAGTCCATCCTAGATCTTGCAGAAATTTATTGCAAGCATCCCCTTCACATAATTAATAGAGTGGATCGTCCTGCTAGTGGCATTGTTGTATTAGCAAAAAATAAAAAAGCTGCTTCTTCCTTGTCGAGTTCTTTTCAAAAACAAGAAGTTGTGAAAAAGTACTTAGCAGTAGTCAAAAACAGTCCTGAGAAAAAGGAAGGAACGCTCAAACATTATATCACAAAGATTAATAAGATCAACAAATCCATAGTTACGGATAATGGCAAAGGTGCACATGAGGTGGAACTTTCCTACAAATTAGTCGATCAAATTGATAACTACGGATTATTGGAGATTAGCATGAAGACGGGAAGATTCCATCAAATTAGAGCTCAATTATCTGCAGAGGGTATGCCTATAAAAGGAGATGTCAAATATGGTGCAAAAAGATCTAACAAGGATCGGAGCATTCATCTCCATGCTTGGAAAAAAGAAATCATTCATCCCATAACTAAAGAAAAATTATCTATTGTAGCTGCACTACCTGACGAAAATGTATGGAATGCATTTAGCTACCCAAAAGAAACAACATGAGCGAGAATACACCAAAAAGAACGGATGTAAATGAGTTAGGGGAATTTGGACTCATAGAGCATTTAACTAAGGGTTATAAAACAGTCCAGAAATCTACCTTAACAGGTGTAGGAGATGATGGAGCTATTTTAGATCATGATGGTTTACTTACGGTAGTGAGTACAGATCTTTTAGTAGAAGGGATTCATTTCGATTTGATGTATGTCCCATTAAAACATCTTGGTTACAAATCAGTCATTGTAAATCTTTCTGATATATGTGCCATGAATGCCATCCCAAAGCAAATTACCATGAGCATTGCTTTATCAAATCGATTTTCTGTAGAAGCTATGGAAGAGTTTTACAAAGGGGTGTATGCAGCATGCAATGAATATGGAGTTGATTTAGTCGGTGGTGATACTACCTCATCTACAAAAGGCTTGATCATAAGTGTAACTGCTTTAGGAGTCGTAGATGCAGAGCATGTATCTTACAGATATGGCGCAAAGAAAGGAGACATTATTTGTGTAACCGGAGATCTAGGGGCGGCTTATTTGGGATTACAAATTTTAGAAAGAGAGAAACAACTTTATGTAGATAATCCTGATATAAAGCCTGACCTTGAAGAGCAGGACTACTTAATTAGACGTCAATTGAAACCTGAGGCGCGCACTGATATTATTAATGAATTACGCAAAGCTGATCTCATACCTACTTCGATGATTGATGTATCCGATGGATTGGCTTCTGATCTCAAACACATACTTACACAATCAAAAGTTGGAGCTAATTTAGAAGAAGTACATATTCCAATTAGACAGGAAGCAGAACTCATGGCGATTAAGTTTAAACTGGATCCCGTTACGACTGCATTGAGTGGGGGAGAAGATTACGAGTTGCTTTTTACCATTGATCCAAAAGACTTTGAGAAGATCAAATTCATGGCTGATGTAAAAATCATTGGTGAAATTACGGATGAAAAAGACGGCTACAATTTAATAAGCTCTCAAGGAAATATACATCCTGTTACAGCTCAAGGCTGGAAGCACCTTCAGTAATTTAAATGGTTCGCTAAGAAATATTGGCGGTATTCAAATATTGCAAAGTATCTGAAAACTCAATAGAAAATGGAGCTTGCACATTGATTTCTTTGCCTTGAAATTCAAATGACATGTTTAGGGCATGAAGTAACATTTTAGTCATCCCAAACTTCTCCTTCCAAAGCTTATTCTGCTTATTGCAACCATGGGGCCGATCACCAATAATCGGATGATTAATGTGAGCTAGGTGTTTTCTGAGTTGATGATGACGACCGGTCTTTGGTATGAGTTTTACTAAACTGTATCTGGAGCTAGGAAAGCCTCCTGAAGCTATAGGGATTTCAAAATGTTGAAGTGATTGATAATGTGTGACAGCAGCTTTGGTTTTATCCTCATGACTTAATGCATAATCAATGATGCCCTCTGATGAAATATGGCCTCTTACTATAGCCTGATATTCTTTAAGTACTTTCCTTTCTCTGAATTGACTTTGTAAAGTTTCATTGGTCTCAGGGTCTTTTGCGAATAATAATACCCCACTGGTTTTTCGGTCTAATCGATGAATGAGATATACACGTTTTCCTACTATTCTTCTCACTTTTTGCAAGGCAAATTCTGTAGCATCTTTTGCTATTGGGCTTCTATGTACCAGCAAGCCGTGAGGTTTATTTATCGCAATTAGATGATCAGATTCATAGAGTATTTCTAAAGCGTTGCTGTCCTGTTTTTCTACCACACTTTTATACTTGATTTGTCCAAAGAATAGAGATGTACCTTTTGATGAAAATTGATTGAGCCTGGAGTGCATTCATATTCTTTGAGAAAATTGAACCCTAGCTTTTTTAAAGTTTTATTGGGTGCAGGATTCAAGGCATAAGGCTGACAGTATAATTTTTCTAACTTGAAATTATTGAAAAAGTAAGGAATGCTTTTTTTAACTAAAAGCTCACCCATGCCCTTTAGACGATTTTTTGGATACCAAGAATGTAGGTGCATAAAAGCACTGGAACCATATTGTATATCACCAATATTACAATGTCCTATAGCTGTATCATTCAGCAACCAGATCAACGCATAGGCTTGTTTTTTATCATAAGGAAGGGGAATTTGATGCGCTAGTTTTTTATGAAATTCTTCTCTTTTGGGGAGTTTGGTGATGTCGGCACCCATCCTCTCTAAATCGGCTTTGCTAGCTCCATACCAATAGTCTAATAAGCTATCAATATGATGATTTTGTATTTCAGTAACTTCTAAATTCATAAAGAAAACTTATAAAACGAAGATGGTTTATTTTTCCATGAATGGCAAGGAGCTTTTAAGGCTATATTTTAAAGAAAACAAACGTTTTGAGTTTTAAAGGCGTTTTAATGATAAGAACCCTAAATCATGAAAAATGTAATTATGAAAATTCTATCTGTAAGCTTATTATCAATGTTCCTATTTGTTGGTCTCATTTCTTGCGATAAACCCTTGGAGGAAAATAAAAGCCTAGGGAATGATTGTACTTTTGAACAAATCGATGAAGACATGGATGGTCTAATTGATGATAATGAGCGATCAATTATGGACGATTGCATGGCAAATGAATTAACTTCTGTGAGTGAAATTGAGCAAAACTTAATAGGAGAATGGCAATTGGTTGGACATGGAGAAGGTTGGGTTCCTTTGGTTTCACAGCCTTGTGCTTACATTACAATTACGGAAGAAAGTCTCGTCTTAGATTTTAAAAATAGCACCGTGGATACTGTGACCACACACACATGGGAAATAGAGCAAGATGCTCTAGGATCATTGTATTTTTATTTACAAACATCAGATTCTAAAGCTGCACTTTTCATCAATCAATTTTGTGATGAATATATGTACGGAGATGCAACACCTTTAGATGGCAATATGCATTTGTATCAAAAAGTTAAATAAGATTTATTTAGAATCCGAAGACTAAATGCTTTATGCTTAAAGCATTTTCTAAATGCATTTTTTCATAGTAAGTTTTTATTTGAAGTATTTCGGGAACCTCATCTCGACTGTATATATCTGAGTCAGCTTTAAGCAAATTTACGCTATCATCTCCCTCGATACTTTGCAAACTAAATTGATACAATTCTTCAGAGTCGGTTTTCAAATTTACGGTACCATCCGCTTGCAAGATTTTTCGATATTTTTCTCTGAAGTTAGGTGCGGTTAATCTTCTATTCACTTTTGATTTTCTGAGAAACGGATCTGGGAAGGTAATCCAAATCTCACTGATTTCATTTTCACCAAAAAATAACTCTAGCTGCTCAATTCTGGTTCTAAGAAAAGCTACATTATTAAGCTCTAAGGCTAAAACTTTTTTGGCTCCTTTCCACATGCGCCAACCTTTAATATCGATAGCAATAAAATTTTTATCAGGATATAGTTGCGCCATCCCAATGGCATATTCTGCTTTGCCGCATGCTAATTCTAAGACGATTGGATGATCATTTTTAAAATAATCACTCCAACGATTTTGATAATTTACTACGTCTCCTTCATTATTAGTAAGTGCTGGATTCTTTGGATCGAAGTTTTCAAATACAAAAGGTATTTGACTGAACTCCGCAAATTTTTGCAACTTTCCTTTTTTAGCCATTCTAGCTTATTACTTTTGTGGTGCAAAAAAACATAATTAATCGTTTTAAGTAAAAAATGAAGATGAAGAAATATATAATCTTAAGCATATTATGCATTTCAATAGGAAACTTAACGGCTCAGGATATTGGATTTGGCTTTAATGCAGGTTTAAGTGTGTCAAGTATTGTTGGATCAGAGGTTGAAGCAAATGCAACTGAGACTACAGGTTTTGTTACGGGTTTTCATATTGGGGGAAATGTAAATTTCAAATTTACGGATGTATTTGGTGTAAAAGCCGGCTTGGTGTTTTCTCAAAAAGGAACGAAATACTCCTTCTCATCAGATCAAGCTTATTTGCAGTTTTATCGAGACAATGGTGGAAATGCCATTGCAACAGGTACAAAAACCATTGACCTTCAACTGTCAAATGCCTATATGGAAATTCCAATTTTCGCCTATGGTAGAATTGGAGATTTTGAAATTTCTGGTGGAGTATATGGAGGTTTTTTAATTGGTGCTGGAGGAGGAGGCGACCTTACATTTAATGGTAAGTCCAATGCAAGTAATCAACCTATTGATCCTGTTGAATTTACTTTAAATTATAACTATGTTCAAGATATGGCAGGTCAGGCATTTCCTGGTGGAACTAAGACTATTAAAATAGATGGTCAAACGCTAACCATTCCAGATGCCTTAGGCGCCTATTATTTTTTCACCGAGGATAATGGAAATGCTTATAAGGTTTTTGATTACGGAGTGATGGGAGGTCTAGCTTATTTCTTTAATGAAGGATTATCATTCGGTGTAAAAGCTTTATATGGACTCGGTGACATCACCAAGGACGCATACGATGTTTCTCAGGTGAGTCTAGAATCTAATGGTGATTATATTTTTCGAGCTGATAAAGATGTCAATTTGAATATTCAACTTTCTATTGGACTCTCTTTTTAAAAAGCCCAAGAATAAGAAAGAATGAAATTTCTTCCTGGAGCACTTATTCCGGACGAAAAGGCACGATAATGCTGATCTAAAATATTTTCGCAGGCTAGCCTTAGCGTAGTGCGATCTTTGATCTGTCGCGTATAATAGAAATTTAAAGTGTACCAAGAGGGAGTCCCATCTACAGTGGCTTGATCTTCATTGTCTGAAGACCCCAAGGCATAATCTTCAATTCTTTTCCATCCATTGTATCTGTAACTCAATAAAAAATCATTGTTAGCTAGATTATATCCAAGATTTACTCTACCATACAATGGCGGAATGTGCGCGAGCGGTTTTGACTCTGCTTCAGTATTTTTACTTGTACCTTTAGTATAACTTAATGAAGCAGCTAGACTTAGATTTCTATGATCTAATTTACCATTTAAAGAAAGCCCTCTTACGAATGCCTCATCAGCATTTACATTTGCCTGAACATTAAATGAAAAGGTATCCACGGTATAAATTCTTGATCCATCGGGTAAGGTAAAATCTTCCCTTACTATAGCGTCTCGTAAATAGGTGTAGAATGCATTGACACTCCATTCCATTCGTGTCTCTTCTTGCCATTCACTGGTTTTACCAATACTAAAATCAGCAGAATAAGATTTTTCTGAATCCAAATCTGGATTGGGTACGCTTACATCATCTACTCTAATGCGAACTTTAGCGAGATCATCTATATTAGGATTTCTAAATGCATTGGCAAGCATAAAACGCATCTTCCAACCTGAAGTCCAATTGGAGTTTAATCCTATAGATCCCACCAGCGAACTGTTGTTGTTCTGAATACCGTCATAAAAATAGTCTGGCCATTGGAATGGATCATTAGGGTCGTAGCTGATGAAAGTATTGGTATGATTAAATCGGGTCCCAGCATTGATAATACTCACATCTGAAATTTTCCATTTATAATTTATATAGGCACCAAGTGTTAACATACGATTGTCAGCACTAGGATATCTCGTTAGAATATTTGGTATCGTAGTATTATCAACTATGTCAGTTTTAAATGCAGTTGAGCTTAGATAATTAAGATTGTATTCTGCTCCGTAATTAAGGACATGGTTTTCTTGTTTTAAATTTTTTACCAAATCTACGGTAACTGAAAAAATGTCTAAGTCTTCTAATTGGGTCTCTCGAAATCTATTGCCAAACCTCCTATTCACTCTGCCTTCTTTTATTTTTTGATAAGCTGCAATGAGGTTAATTTGATCTGTGAATTTTCTCGGCTTTAAGCTCAAATATTGAGCAGAAAACATATTCCTAACTTGAGGGTTGTAAGCCCAACTAGCAAAATCAGGATTGTCAAAGCTACCCTCCGTCAATTGATCATATCTTTCTGTATATGAATTATTTGATAATTGTACATTTAAGATCAATTGATCATCATTGTTTATTTGCCAAAGCATTTTTTGTAAGATGTCAATTTGAGCATAATTACTTCCAAACTGAATATGTTTATTATCATTTGATATGACAGTGTCAAGGAAAGTTCCTGCCCTTAAGTCTATCTCATTTTTCACATACCAATCTCGATCTCCAAAATTAGGATAGTCTGGATGTTTATTTTTTCCAGACCTTAGGTCTCCATAGAGCCCTAATTTTATGGAAGTTAGAAATGCTAAATTATCGCCTCTGCCTAAATGTACTTGAGCATTTATATCATGTCCCAGATTAGCAGAATTGAAACTGTAGTTGATGCTGTTTGACAATTCCCTGTAAGGTTTCAGAATGGGGTTTTTCGTCCGATAGTGAATGACACCACCAATGGCATCAGAACCATAATTTAAAGAACCAGGCCCAAAAATCAATTCCAATCTTTCAAGAGAATTGTGATCAACAGAGATTGCATTTTGTAAATGCCCAGATCGGTAAATGGCATTGTTCATACGTACGCCATCAACAACTAATAAAATCTTGTTTGCTTCAAATCCTCTTAAGATGGGACTGCCTCCTCCCATTTGAGATTTCTGAACAAACACTTGTCCAGATTTTTCTAAGACATCAGCAGCATTTTGTGACTGAGAACTTTTAATGAAGTCTTTGGAAAGTGTCTCTACTTGATAAGGGATTTCAATTTGCCTTTCATTGGTCCTGCCAATTACTTCAATGTTTTCAATAATTAAAGTCTCGGCTTGCATGACAAGATAGCTGCCATTATCTTTTATTGCAGCAATGGTAGTTTCGACTGTTTGAAATCCAATGTAACTGATGCTCAGTTTAGTTGTTGCATCCGTGTAATTGATTTTAATATATCCCCGCTCATCACTACTCTCCATGATATTAGATTCAAGGTTGAAGACATTGGCGCCTATCAAAGCGGCACCCTTGGTATCTTGAATATAAAATTCCAAGGCTTGGTCTTGTGACCAAAGGAGAAGAGGAAAGATTAAAGCCCAGAGGCTTATTAGATATTTTAATGTTTGCGTCAAATTTGGTTAGGATTTTTGCAATCGAATGGCAAAGATAGTCCCTTTTTCTGTACTTGAATTTTTTACAAATATTTTTCCATCGTGATAGTCTTCTATGATTCTTTTGGCTAGCGATAGCCCTAAACCCCAACCTCTCCTTTTGGTAGAGTATCCTGGTTGGAAAACGGTTTTGTGTTTTGAACTAGGTATGCCATGACCCGTATCTGCAATATCTATGGCGACCATGTTATTTTCTTCATAAACTTGAGCTGAAATTTCTCCTTCTCCGTCCATGGCATCTAAGGCATTTCTGATGAGATTTTCAATTACCCACTCAAATAGATGCGGATTTATTTTAGCCAGTAAGCTTTTGTTATTTTCTGGAAAATCAAACTCAACCCTTCTTGAGGCTCTTTTGATCATATAGTTTTTTGACTTCTCCAACTCATCGTAGACGTTGACATCTTCTAGTGTGGGAGCTGATCCAATTTTCGAAAAACGATCAGCAATGAGTTCAAGTCTTTTAACATCTGATCTCAATTCTCCAAGAATTTCCAATTGGTCCGGATCATTGGCTGCTGTATCTTTTAAATGTTCGATCCAAGCCACAATTCCACTAATCGGTGTGCCCAATTGATGAGCGGTTTCTTTAGCCATTCCAACCCACACCCTGTCTTGTTCCGAACGTCTGGCATTACTAAATCCAATGTAAGCAATAAAGGCGAATGCAGATAAAAGGAGAATTTGCAAAAGCGGTAAATATTTCAAAAATGTCAGTGCAGTGGATTGTTTACTAAATACAAGCAAGCCATCAGCCTCAAGTTCAATGGGCTCGGTGCCATTGTTGATCATTTTTTGCAACTCTTTTTCTAAATAAGATTGATTCACCTCTCCAGCACCAAAATTTCTGTATTCTATGATATTATACTCACTGTCGGTTACTAGGACGGGAATATTTTCATTTGATTCAAAGATGTCAAGCTCAATAGAAATATCATCTTCTAAATCTTTAGCATTCAATCGCTGAAAAGCTTGGGCAAATATTTCAGCATATCCTCTTTCTCCTTCTGCCAGACGCTGTGCTAAATAATTTGTATAGGCTAATGAAATCAGCATAATAATGATCCCGCTTAAACCGAGATACAACTTCCATCTTGCCTTTTTAGAATATATGTCCATCTTATTCGCTTGCTTGAGTCTTCATAAATTGATCAACTCTTTTTGCAATGTTTTCTCTTATATTAACCCAGAAGATATTATAATCTCCAATGTGATAATTTTTTCTTTGTATAAAAATACTCCCTTTAAACTTAGGTTTATTAACCCATAAGTAGCCATTTTTTATTTGGGCGTCTACCAAGGGACCAGATATACTTTCATCCGTTGGTAAAAGTATGCCTTTATGCATTTCCCTAGTTTGTTTTTTTTCAGATAATGTCCAATTTAATGGATTGATGACAGAGATATGACTTCCTTTTGTATCAAGCTTCTTTATCCGATATTTTTCATTTACAGTCCTCCAGCTGCAAAAACATTGAATGTCAGTATCTGTTTCACAAGGAGCAATTTCTTTAAAGTGATCTGAAGGAACTGGCATTCCAATTATATAAGCTGCAACCAATTGGTCCATGAGGGCTTTCCCATCAAAAAATTCTAATAGCAATTTTCCTGCGTGGGTGGTTCCTTGGCTGTGAGAAGCTATGATAATGGGTCTACCTTGATTCCAGTTTTCTAAATAATACTCGAATGCTGCTTTAACATCGGCATACGCTATTTCAAAATAGCTTTTGGCTTCTTCTGGTTTCTTTAATGCGATATAGTAGCTTTCTATATGGGCTTGTCTATAAAATGGAGCATAGATTTTTGCAGCGCCATTAAATACACTCGCCTGATTTTTGATGCTGCCATTGCATGTTGATTCATTGAGTTTTGGATTGTCAATTGGAGCATTCCAGCTTCCATCAAATTTCTTTTTTAGATAAGAGGTAGGATGAATAAAAAAAACATCGACCGCTGCTGTTGATTGAAGATCTTCATAACCATCTGGCACAAAGTCCGCAGAATCAAATTTTGTAGGAAGCGAGGCCCACAATGCATCATTGGAATAATCCAAGACACTTTGCCCGAAAATACTTAGGGGTAGCATTAAAGCTAGGATGAATATTTTTGATTCCATTTCTTAAAAGAAAATAACTGAGTCAAAGCGTTATTATTGTTTGGTTTGAGCAATACTTACAGCGTGGAATATTCAGTCAAATTCCTATGCTAAGCTTTATTCGCCAATTGCCCACAAGCTGCATCTATATCTTTTCCTCTACTTCTTCGCACAGTCACCATGATACCTCTTTCAACAAGGTATTTTGCAAATGCGTCAATACGATCTACTGGAGCTTTTTCAAAGCTAACTCCCATGACAGGATTGTATTCAATGATATTAATTCTAACAGGAAATTTTTTGCATAATTTTTCCAATGCCATTGCATCTTCAATCCCGTCATTAAAGCCATCAAATGCTATGTATTCATAGCTGATTCGATTTTTGGTTTTTTGATAATAATATTGAAGCGCTTCCATAAGGGAGCTTAAGTCATTTTGATCATTGATGGGCATAATTTCAGATCTCTTATCCTCTGTTGATGCATGTAATGAAAGTGCAAGATTACATTTGACATGATCATCAGCTAATTTTTTTATCATCTTGGCTATTCCTGCAGTGCTGATCGTGATGCGCTTGCTAGACATGTGCAAGCCTTCAGGAGAAGAAATGATATCAATAGAGCTTGAAACATTTTTGTAATTCAACAAGGGCTCGCCCATTCCCATGTATACAATATTAGTCAAGGGAGCATCATAGATTTCGAGGCATGCTTTGTTGACTTCAAATACCTGATCAACAATCTCTCCTGGCGATAGATTACGCATGCGTTTCATCTTGCCTGTTGCACAAAAGCTACAGTTGAGGCTGCA
Source organism: uncultured Saprospiraceae bacterium (assembly GCA_937961455.1). Taxonomy (GTDB): domain Bacteria; phylum Bacteroidota; class Bacteroidia; order Chitinophagales; family Saprospiraceae; genus CALGNN01. Next base: position 11,870 of record CALGNN010000134.1, on the reverse strand, counting down.
TCCTACCTGAGAGGACACACAAACCGTAAATCGTTTTTTTTCTGCTACTGGTATCAAGACGGACTCTATCATAGCGCCATCGTACAATTCAAATCGAAATTTAACAGTCCCATCCTCACTGATCTGTCTGGTGTTTTCTTTGATGCCATCAATAAACCAATGCGCTTCTAATAATTCGATCAACTTAGCTCCTAAATTTTTCATGGCCCTAAAGTCTTTTACGGATTTTTGCCAAAGCCAATGACTTATTTGTTTGTAACGGAATTCAGGATGACCGTGCTCCTTGAGGAAGCCCTTCAACTCAGTCTCTGTTTGGGATCTAATATTTTTTAAGCTTCCGTCCATTCGTAGCTATTTGACGCTTAGTTTTACTATTATTAAGTAGTCTAAGTGCTAATGTTATTTGTAGCGATTTAGTTTAATTAAAACAAAGATAAAAGATTCATGAAAGGGGTTAAATAAATATTATGTTGAAGCTACACAGCTAAAAAGGCTTTTTCAATATCTTCAATTATATCATCAACATGTTCCAATCCAACTGATATTCTAACTAGACCATCAGTAATATTAACCTTGATTCGATCTTCCTGTGATAAGGAATGATGCGTAGTAGAAGCAGGATGTGTCACAATCGTTCTAGTGTCTCCAAGATTTGCAGATAAAGAACAGAGTTCTATTGCATTGAGAAAATTTCTTCCCGATTCAATTCCGCCATCGATTTCGAAAGCCACAATATTGCCACCCAATTTCATTTGTTTTTTGGCAATTTCATATTGTGGATGTGAAGGAAGGAAGGGATACTTAACCCAATTCACTTGAGATTGTTTTTCTAGAAATTGTGCTACTAATAATGCGTTTGCGCAATGCCTCTCAAGTCTCACAGCTAGAGTTTCTAAACTCTTGGATAGCATCCAAGCATTAAATGCAGATAATGCAGGTCCAGTAGTTCTGCTGAATAAAAAGATTTTTCTAATTAAATCAGATGTGCCCACTGTTACACCACCCAAGACTCTTCCTTGACCATCCATCAATTTCGTTGCCGAATGAATCACTAGATGTGCACCGAATTTGATGGGTTGCTGAATGTAAGGTGTAGCAAAGCAATTATCTATAATTAAAATAAGCTGGTGCTTTTCAGCAATACTACCAAGGAGTTCAAGATCAATAATGTCTACACCAGGATTTGTTGGAGATTCAGCATAGAGTATTTTGGTCTTAGGCTGAATTAAAGCTTCAATACTTTCCGTATCGTGGATGTCAAAATAGCTCGTGCTTATATTCCACTTGGGAAATACTTTTGTGAATAAACCATGCGTAGAACCAAAAACAGAACTGCAAGAAACGATATGATCACCTGCATCTAATAAAGCGGCAAAAGTGGAGAATACGGCTGACATACCGCTGGCAAATGCAACTCCGCTTTCGGCCTCTTCCATTTGACAAACCTTATCAACAAACTCCGTGTTATTTGGATTAGAAAATCGGCTATAAATATTACGATCCTTCTCTTCATTGAAAGAGGCGCGCATTTCTTCGGCATCTTCAAAAATAAAACTTGAAGTAAGAAACATTGGACTAGCGTGCTCGGAATATTTAGTTCGATCTAATTGCGTCCTGATCGCATTGGTTTCAAATTTCTTTTCAGCCATAAGAAAATAGATTAGGCTTAAATTTAGCAATGCTTAATCAAAGTGAAGGGCTTAATTCCTCCCTCATGAAGCATCCATTAAAACTTGATTGTTTTATAAATTAAAATCTACAAGATCTTTAAAGATGGTGGCTCTAACCGTTACATCTTCATCACTCAATTGCTTGATTTTACCAATACTAAAATCTTCTACACAAAAACTTGCCATTGCTGATCCGAAGATGATGGCTCTTTTCATGTTTTCAAAACTTAGGTCATCAGTCTTGGCAAGATAACCCATCATTCCACCAGCAAAGCTGTCCCCAGCTCCAGTTGGATCTGCTACATTGGCTAAAGGCACTGCAGGAGCAAAAAATATTTTATTTTCATGGAATAGTAAAGCACCATGTTCTCCTTTCTTAATGACAAGATATTTTGGTCCCATTTTGTGAATGACCTCAGCAGCTTTAACTAAAGAATATTCTCCAGATAGTTGTCTTGCTTCTTCATCATTGATGGTCAATAAATCGACCTTAGCAATTACTTCTTTTAATCGATCCATAGCGATATCCATCCAGAAGTTCATGGTGTCCAATGCTATTAGTTTTGGATCCGTAGTTAATTGGTCAATGACTTGCATTTGGATATCTGGTGTAAGATTTCCCAGCATGATATATTGACTGTCTTTGTAATGGTCCGGAAGCACTGGGTTGAAATCATCCAAGACATTTAAGTCTGTGACTAGGGTTTCCCTCTCATTCATATTATCAAGATATTTCCCAGCCCAGAAAAAGGTAAGGCCGTCTTCCTTAATTTCTAAACCACTGGTATCGATTCCACGTTCTTTCATGGCATCAATTTCTTCTTGTGGATAATCTCCTCCAACAATAGAAACCAATCTAATGGTATCTGTAAAAAAAGAAGCTGCCCAAGAAGTATAATAGGCTGCTCCACCTGTTATTTTATCTCTCTTAGCAAAAGGGGTTTCAACGCCATCAAAGGCTACGGTACCAACTACAACTAAACTCATTATTTTATTTTTTGACGCGGCAAAAGTAGTAAAAACTTACTTAATGAGGTCCAATCAACAGATGCTAAATATAAATGACTATAATTAAAAAACCGATGTGCTACAATTTTGTAACACATCGGTAATCGCACTAAATCAATGTCAAAAGTGTATGATAAACTCGTCCGAATGCCAAGGGAATCGAACGGCTAGTTTAACCCTATAAGATTTGTTTTGCTGGAAAGCAGGAAATCCATGCGTGGTATAAATTCCCTGAATGTCTAAATAGCTAGGAACACTATTATTTAAATCTACCCAATCACTGTATATCGTTCCAGGAATATTATCAAATCCACCACTAGCATTTGGCAGGACTTCTGCAATCTCAACAAAGTATCCTTGATCACAGCTGGTTCCTGTAGTGACATAGCCTAGATTAGCTGGATTGCAACCGTATAGATACTCGGTAATTTGAGTATTAAACGTAACCACCAAGCAAGGGAAATTTTCGGAGCTAAGTTCAACTGGATGAATTTGAGCAAAGGCCTCCTTTATTTTAATGAATTTAAAGCTGGTTACTGGATTTACTCCAAGGCTTGGATTGTAGGTAGTTAAGCTGACTTTATATCTTTTTCCTCCAATTAAATTCCAGGAATTTCCGTTTGCAAAAGCCTTTAGATCAAATGAAGATGGAACTCCACCATTTGCACTATGACAAATTGTAGGTCCGAAGCCACTTCCGAATTGATCGATTTCCTGCATGCAAATTTCATGTGCATGTGTATTTAAAGAATTTGAACCGTCTAGAATTATAGGTTCAAAGCCACAAATTTCTGCTTGTGCTAAATTGGAATTATTTATTTCAAAACTAGAAGTGTTCTGACAAATTCTTGCTGTTAGGGTTACAAGATAAGCCCTCATATTCCAACTACAGTTCCATTTTCTTTTTTCATAAATGGTTATCTGATAGGTATTACCTGGCACGACACCTGGAATGTCATAACTGCCACTATAAGTGTTGTTGAAAGTTTGTCGCTGAGCCGGCCCCGAAGTACCTTCCCTAAAGAAAATTCTAAACCTGTATGACTCATAAGCGCAATTACCCCAATTGACTCGAATCTGACCACAAGGAAGATTTTCGATAGTGATGGGACAATCGGTATCACAATTCCAAAAAGCAGTTTGTGTAGTTTGACATTCTTCCGTATTTGCTGTGAACGTTGAATGCAATTCTGTGCTGAAGCCAGCTGCCAATTCAATCGTATTCCCTGACATATATTCAATAGATGTGTGCTCCTTGATGGTAACCTCTGAACGTATTTGTTCATTTGCATGATAGACCTTATCTGATAAGTCCTCATCAGATATTATGATGACATCATCACAATCTTCACAGGGTAAAAGTATGGTGCCAAGAAATGCTCCATCCACACAACATGTATCTAGTCCAGAAGAATGAGCTTCTATTGAAAGATTAAGTATATCACCAGGTGCTGGACTTCCACTAGTAGAATAGATTGGCACGACATTACAATAGGTGCTTCCAGGTAAAATAGTAAGACCTGTAAAGGTGGTAGGTGCAACATATAAAGGAGTCAATAAATTATTGATATCTATTTGACCGATGGTGAAGGACGGATTGTTAGAAGTGTTTTTTATGCAAAAATCTAAAAAGTAGTTTCCGGAGTCATCACAAAAAACAGAATCTCTTACTACCTCTAAGCAAGCTTGTTCATTATCACAGGATAGCTGAATTTTTTCTTTGCAGGCTACAGAATCTATTCCATTAATATCTTTCATCATGTACTCAAAGACCATAATTGGATTAGTGGTATTTGATCGATTATTCACACACATGTGTAGAAGGTCTTGATACAAGCCCTTGCTAACAGGCGTCGTGTTTGGAACTATTTCAATTTTTTGAGGCGAGACAGGATTGATAAACCAATTTGCTGCATGAGCAGGATCAATAATTGTCATGCCAAAATCAGCACCAATTGGCACAAGTGTGCAAACAATTTTTGATAAGGTGTTGTCACATTCGTTATTAAAATCAAACTTATAACAACAAGCATCGGTGGAAGGGGTATTTGATAAACTTATCCAGTCATTAACACATGGGTCACAGCAATTGGGTAATACCAAATTTAATGTTTCACTATCATTGCAACAAAAGGTGTTAGAGGTATCTTTAGCTGCAGCGCTTAGTTGAAAAGCATATGGATAACTAATCAATGGAGATGCATAAATATCAACACATTGAATGCTCGATAAAATACCTGAGTTAATAGGTGGAACGAGATTGTGCACCGTTGGAATTATATTAACATTGGGGTCTGCAATATCCAAACGAACAGCATCCAATACTTGTGAAGGATTCGTATTATTCTTGACTTGAAAACAGAAAGTAAACTTGTGGGCAATATTATCATCACAATCTAAACTGATTGGAATAATATCTAGACACTCATCATCAGTAGTTGGCACATCACAACTGGTATTCAAAAAAGAACAACATTCATGCAGCTCATTTCCGCTAACATCATAATAGCTAATTTTCAAACTTTGGCTAAGTACATTTAAGCTGCCAGTATTCCCATAACAGAAATTGATAAAATCAGTTAAAGTCCCAATTGGTAGATGACTGGGTAGCTTATCGATATAGACCGTTGTTGGGTTAGCAATTGGGCTGGCAGAATACTGTAAACTTGGATCAATCAAAATTTGATCAAAGAATAAATTTGGCGTTTGCAATTCAATCTTTATGGAATAAATAGATGTATTGTAATTCGTAAGATCTAGTGATACGATACAGCAAGAGTCTGTGTTTGTCGTATTCGCTTTTAGCTCAATATTACATGCGTCAAGTTCTTCAAAGCAACAAGTTTTATCTGCAGGCCCATGATCTGGTTTATTAGTAATCGTTTCAATATTTTTTGGCAGCTGAGTATAAGAGCTCGTATCTGTAAGATATAAAGGTGTCCCAATGGTATTCGTAAAATCAAAATCAATCATACAAGTTGAATCCTCTAAAATTCCATTACCATCTAATTGAAGTCTAAATAAATCAGAACTGCAAAGATAACCTGGAGGTGATGGATCAGGATAACAATTTTGTAATACGCCTTGTCCATGGATCCCTATTGTATTCACTTTGAGCGAATACAATTTGGTCCCTTTGATTTCATACTTTCTAGCCCAAGTCTGTACACCTGCAAAGTCAAAGCGCCCCACATAAGTTATATCATCAACAGTGCTTCCAGTGGGCAAACCAATTTGAGAAATTTCAAGTTGACCGGTAAGTAAAAAACCATCTGGGTCCAAAGCTAGATCTATGACTGTTTCATTTTTAGTGCCATTTTCATCAAGAATATTTAGCCAATTATTTGAAGCAGAATAATTTGTATTAATTGTAATATTTGAAGTCCAAATACGGTGATCATTTGTGGATGGATTTATATGATTTCCTGCTACAATAAAATCGGTTCCATTAAAAGCAATCCTCCGAATATTTTCTGCAGTTGAATTATCATTGTCAATGTCGATCAAGTTAGTTTTTGAAGGTGTTAAATACCAATCCAAACCAATGATGTATGCATCCTGATCTACACTCCCTACTAAAATATATGATGTGCGAAAATTATTAAAAGCACCTAAGATTTGAGTGCTTTCCATCAAGTCATAAGCTTTCATGTCAGTGTATGCAGGAATACTTAATCTTCTGATCCAGCTATTCGTCAAGCTAGAAGTATATTTCAGGACGACAACAGAATGGTTTCCTGAAGGGTCCCTTTGATTAATAGCCAATACATAAGAATTTTCTGAATCGACAATAATTTGCTCTATGGTTTCTGATTCAATAGGAGCATCAAGAACAGATCCACTTAAAGTATTAAGATTGAAAGCAGAGGCATCAATAGTCATTAAGTGCACGTCAGTTTGACCTGATGAGATCAGAAATTCTATCGCAAGAACATATTGATTATTTAATACATCCTTGGTCATTTTTATTTTCCCAATCTTACTATAATCCAAGTTGGGAGAATAAATCCAAGTTTCAAGCACGTTTCCACAATTGTCAATTTTTTGCACATAAGGTCTATCCACCAAATCATGAGTAACACCTACCAAAACTTTAGAACCATCCGTTTCTAAATATTGATCATAGCCTGCATCATTATTGTCAATGGCAGAGTAAGGATTACTGGTGCAGCTATAGGTGCAAAAAATCGGCTCCGGTATGGTGCAGTCACATTCATTGAATACTTCTATATCTCCGCCTACACCTTTTACATCATTGCTAATAGTCAAAGGTGAATATGGGATTACGCCCATTACATTCCTTGGAGTTCCTGTAGCAGATCTAGGGATCACGGCTATACCATGAGGTCCTGCATTATTCAATAAATCAGATGAAGACAGTACATATTCTATATTGTTAGAAGGGTTTATATAATAGGCGATCCCTCCATACTGATCGTCTTGGAATTGAGTAGTTGCATCATAGGATGCTTGAATATTTGTAGCTACATTATATAAAGCACCAGATTTTGACAACTCGTATGAAGAAGTCTCATGGTTACAAGCATTGGCAAAATTAGGCGTGAAGCTCTTTCTTTCACCAACCATCAAATTCCCATTTGGAAGAAAGCTCAAGTCTGAAACAGAATTCAAGCTTGCGAATGGATTGAGGGCACGCAAATCCGTATGAAAAAGTTCAACTCCTACAATAGTTGGATAAGGACTTGAAGAAAGAACACTTCCAACGAATGAGCCATCAATAGGATTTAAATCTATGGATTTTATTTTCCCATCATTGAATAGAGTCCCATAAAATAATTTTGTCCCATCTTCATTGATGGACAAACCAAAAGGTACTTCATCTGTCGGAAGACCAAGCGCTCCTGTGTCATTGATATCTGGATCATAACAATCAAGGATATTCCCTAGGACATCTAATCTATAGATTTTTCCATCTTCAAAATTACTTACGAAAAGCAAGTTATGTGTTTTGTCATAGCTGATATTACCAAGGCCTGGTCCTGTAGTTCTTGATTTCGTTACGGATGAATAACATCCTGTGTGGGTGAAACTAAAAGCTTGTTGTGGTAGCTGTTGGAATACGGATGCCTGTCCAGTGATTTTGTCAATTTTGTAAATAGTTCCTGCCGCCCCTAAATCATCAATTCCACCGCCAAGATCGCCATATCTTATGATGGCAGTTCCAGAGGCAAAAAATGCAGCCGGATAGTTGGCTGATGCCGTTACATAAGAATGGCCTTCACCATCGATAGCAACGCCAAATACGTTGCCGATAGAGTCAACATGCCATGAAGGGTGATGATACATTTGCGCTGGAACGATTGTCCTTGAACTTGCTGCGTTTGTAACAGAATTTTGAATGTTGATCATGCCCATTGTATATCTATCAGCAATCGCAAAATTATTTGAGACGGCGCAAGTCGCTACGGCAATACCTTTAGTCAGAATCCCTTTACAAGTCGGGTCGGGACTCCATGGGAGATTGTTCGGTAGGTTTTGTGCTTGTATCGGTGCTTGCTGGGATAAGACAAAACAGCAAAGTATGATGAGGGATAATAGATTTTTTATCGAAACAATTGATTGTAAGGATTTCATTATTTAAAGTTGTAAGTGGTTTAATAGTTTGTTTAATTCAATAGCTTTTCTTCAAAGGCAATTCTTACGAGGTGAGCGATATTCTTTGCATGTAGTTTCTGCATAAGATTTTTCTTATGGCTGACTATGGTATGATGGGATAAGTAAATTTCTTTGGCAATTTCAAATACCGTTTGTCCATAAGAAATGGCTCGAAGTACTTCGGTTTCGCGTTTGCTTAGGCACGCTTTGCGGTCATTAAGTTTATTCATGTTTTTTGTGAATTTTGATTCAAAAGTATTTGAAGCCCGTATTTCTTGCTTTGATATTGGACTATCGGTCGGATTTGGTGGATTATCGGTTAGGACTTGCTTTCATATTATTTGAACTTTGAGGAAACAACTCCAAACATGCTCACGACCATAATCATTGATGACGAATTTAAAATTCGTGAAGTTTTAAAAAACAACCTGAAATACTGCTCCATTGAAATCGAAGTACTAGCAGAGGCTAGTAATATTATAGAGGCAGAACTATTAATAAGAAAACATAAACCACAATTTATATTCTTAGATGTATCTATGCCGGGTGGTAATGGTTTTGACTTGTTGGAAAAATTTACTAACCCTTCATTTGAAGTAATATTTGTGACAGGTTATCAAGAATATGCTATTGAAGCCATCAAAGCCAAAGCGGTGGATTATTTATTAAAGCCTGTCAGTTATGAAGATATGGATAAGGCTTTGTCAAGGGTAGTTGAAAAAATTGAGGCTAAGAATATGAAGGACTCTTTTCAATTATTGAAAAACAAAATCCAAGAGTTGCCTATTCAAAATTCTCGAGTGGTTTTACCAGGAACTACTGATATAGAATTTATTGAAGTATCAAAAATTGTGAGATGTGAAGGATGGAATAAGTATACTAAAGTTTATGTGAATAATGGAGAATGCATTCTCAGTAATTCAAACATTGGTGTATTTGTAAAATTACTCAGTCCTTATGATTTTTTCTCTAGTCACAAGTCACATCTCATCAATGTAAGTTTCATTAAGAAATATTCTAAAGATGGTGCTATTGTCATGCAAGATATGAGTCAAGTCCCTTTAGCAAGAAGAAGGAAAGAATTATTCAAATCAAATGTTTTAGGCTTGAATGAAAAGCAATTATAAAATAGGGCTTTTACTATTTATGCTCCATAGTGTAAATCTATTTGCACAGAATTTTCCGTACAAGAGTTTTGATGTAAATGATGGACTATCCACCAATTATGTTTATGGAGTGGTGCAGGATTCAAGTGGAAATATTTGGGCTTATACGGAAAGAGGTTTCAATAAATTTGATGGATATCGATGGACAAATTATTTCCCCAATAGAGATATAATTAAAGCTGTGGTATCTGATAAAGGAAAGATTTGTGCAATAGATTATAATCGCAGATCATACCTTATTAAAGAAGGTGAAATCATTGAAACTATAATTAATAGTGCGGAAGTATTGGATATAGCAGTCTTAGATGAAGAATGTGTATGCTTGCTGAAAGAAGCTACAATTCCTAAAATAAAAGAAGATGCATTAGTAGCGTTTGATACCTTAAAAAAGTTTGACTTACAAAATGATTTTGGTGCTACGAGAATTTTTTCAGACAATCAACAGCTTTATTTATATACACAAACTAAGAAAGAAGAGCTTATTAGATTATTTAGTCAAACCGAAAACAACTATAAAAAGATTGAATTAAGTAATTTTAATTACAAAGGAAGAAGAGACTTTATACTCGTTAATTCAAATAGTAAAGTATTATTATTTAATGAAATTTCGCTATTTATCTTAGACGCCAATCTAAATGTAAAAGCTTCTTTCGACTTTAGTTTAATGATGGATTTAATTGATACAGAAATACTAAATCCTTTTATAGATAAAGATGAAAATTTATGGTTAGGTACCAGAAGTAAGGGTCTTATTTTTATTTCAAAACAAAACCTAAGTCTTTCATTTATTAGTCATCCTAAAGAAAGCAATATCGATTTTCAAGAAATAGGAGAACTAGATGGTCAAATAATATTAGCAAATAATACGGGTGATTTATTTCATTTAAAGGATGATACATTAAATGCTATTTTCATCTCTAGCTACAAAAATATCCATAGATTTTTCAAATTCACTAATTCAGGTAAATTCTTTTTTAAAAACTCGAGAGATAATTTGTTAGAATACGATTTTAAGAAAAAAGAATTTATTAAGCATCCGAATATAACAAACCGACTTAAAGACATTTTTTATAATAAAAGTAGTAGGTCTTATACGATTAGCCGTACAGATGGAGAGGTTTTAGAAGTGTCAAGTATAGACAAACCAGCTAGTAAATTAATTGCAGATATTCAAGGACATCGTTTATACAAGAATAAACAATTAGAATTATTGGTCGCCCATTCAGATAGTTTGAGATATCTACATGATTTAGACAGTGTAATTGTTTCTCTTGGAGTGCCCAGTGAAATTACTGCTATTAATGAACTCGAACGTGGATATTATTTATTAGGTACAAACGATAATGGCCTTTATTCTTTCAATATAAAATCGAAAAAATTAAGTAGTTTCTTGCCAAGGAAATCTATAGTTAAGATTCGAATATTTGACCAACAAGTATTTATTGTTTGTGTAGATGGTGTTTATATATTAAATGAAGAATTAGAAATACTAGAAGAGATCCATTTCGATTCTGATTTAGGTGGAAATGATATTTATAAATCTGGAGAATTAATTTATATCGCAACAAGTAAAGGTTTGTTGTTGACAAAGGCCGGTTCCCAAACAAAATTAGTAGACACTGTATTTGACTTCAATAGTATTGCGCTATATCATAATAATGTTTCTATTAAAAATGATTACGAATTAGCCTATGATGAAAATAATATTAGTATTTCTCATAGTTTAAATCATCTAGGAAGTTTTGATAAAGTAAATTACGAATATCGATTGTTACCTATTCAGGAAGAATGGAAAATGACTAAAGATATCATTACTTATTTCTATGATTTAGATCCCAATGAATATACTTTTGAAATTAGAGGAATTGATGTTTATGATAATGTCCATCTCCCCAATGAAGAAATTACTTTTAAGATATTAAAGCCGTATTATAAGCAGAGCTGGTTTTTGTTCTTGATGGTCTTTGCCATTTTGTTAAGCTACTATTTATTGAATTTAATTACAAAAAACATAGAGCATGAAAAACATTTAATTAAAAGTAGTTTTATAAAGCGTATAACTGATCTGAAACTTCAAGCCCTTCAGGCACAAATGAATCCGCATTTTGTTTTTAATTCCATTAGTTCTATTCAATACTATATTCAAACACAAAATATTATTAATGCTGAAAAATATTTATTAAAATTTTCTAACCTAATTAGATATTATATTAATAATAGCAAAGAGCATTTTAGTGAATTAAAAGAAGAAATTAATTTATTAGAATGTTTCATGGATATGGAAAATATGAGATTGGAAGATGCTTTCAATTATCATATCAGTATTGAAGAGAGCGTTTCTATGGATAGCGCAATTCCAACCATGATTTTGCAGCCCATTATTGATAATTTAATCAACGAAAGTTTTATT
>CALGNN010000133.1 GCA_937961455.1 uncultured Saprospiraceae bacterium | reverse complement strand
CCTGATAACATAAATAACTTTGCTTGCTGACTCAACTTGTGAAAATCTGTTTTTAATTGAGCCTTAAAAGTTTGGGTGACTAAATAAATCAAAGGTAATAATATGAAAAGTAGAAAGTAAAGCAAATCCAATGAAGACCTATGATGCCCCAAAATAAATAAATATACAAGTACTGCAATAGCTAAGAGACTAAGTAATCCAATCGAGATTAATTTGGCATTTTTGATGCCGAGTACAATCGGAATTGTAGATGCTTGAAAGTGTCGATCCCCCTCAATGTCTTCAATATCCTTTATAATCTCTCTGTAAAAAGTGCTGAAAAACATCAATGCACTGTAACACGATAAAAGTTGAAATATTTGTGCTTGTTGCAAGATTTTAGTTTCGTTACTCATGTATTCTCCTTTAAAAGCAATCCATAAGACCCAAGGAAGAACCGCACAAAATGTAGCGATAAGAAAATTGCCAATACCAAATTTCATTTTAAGATGCGAGCTGTAAAAGTATAAGCAAAGACAGCTTAAAGGATAAAGGAAAATCCAAGGCGTTTTATCAAGCTGTACAGCAACTATAATGCTCAACAAAAATCCTAAAGTAAGCAGTATAAGATACCATTGCCACGCAGCTTTAATTGAAATTTGTTGTGGTATTAGTTTATGCTTTTCTTGATTATATTGATCTATCTGTACATCGAATATATCATTTATGAGATTGCCTGAACCCGTGATAATCAAGGCTACTGCACAAATAAGAAAAAAACTTAGATTATATAAATTGTGATCCGTGTTAGCATAAATCACATATTGAAAAAGAATTAGGGTCAAAAAAACAATAAGAAGATTAATGGGTCTTAATATTCGTAGATATTTCATCCGCGAAATTTAGAAACTCCAAAGATTCTGAGAACGCATAGTGATTTCAATAACTTCTCTTACACAGCTTTCGCCACCTTTATTTTTGCAGATATAATCACAACTATTTAATACTTCAGCAACTGCATCTTTGGGGCAACATGATAAACCTACCTCACGTAACACAGGAAGATCAGCAACATCATCACCCATATACAAGATATCTGCTTTATCAATTCCAGCCTTAGATATGAAATCGTTTAAACAAGGCAACTTATCATGAGCCTTAGTATAAATGTGTTCAATGCCGAGTTTCGACAGCCTATTCGTCACGCCCTCTGACCAACCGCCGGTTATAATTGCTAAATTAAACCCATTGACGATTGCATGCTTCATGGCAAAGCCATCTTTAGCATTCATACTTCGCAAAAAACCACCTTCATCTGTAAGTAGAAATTTGCCATCAGTCATCACACCATCAACATCGAAAATAAAACATTTTATTCGTTGAAATTTTTTGTGAATATTCATGGCTATTGATTGTCACGCCATTCATAAACCCATTTGGCCTGGATAAGTTCTAAATGTCCCTCCGTACACTCTTCTCTTTTACCCTCAAAACTAGGTATTTCCAAAATCCAATCTAATAAGTCAGTAAATCTGATACGATATATTTTACCTTCATTAAATTCGTCCCCAAATTTTTCATAAAGTTTAATGGCTATATCTTCATGATCGGGCCAATTTATTGGTAAGTCGTCTATTTCTTTAAATCCCATTTTTTTTAATGTTCGTGTCCTATGATTTGTTTTTGATCAGGAATCTCCACTTCTATTTCTGCATCATCATCTAAGATAATACATTGACAGGCCAATCTAGATTCAATTCTAGGGTCAATCGCTCTATCAATAAAATCTTCTTCTTTTTCAGAAATCTCCTCAAGATTGTCCGCTCCCTTGTTTACATAAATATGGCAGGTGCTACAAGCACAGACGCCACCACAATTATGATTTAAATGAACATCGTGATCTTCCGTAATCTCTAATATTGAAAAACCAGTTTCGGCATGCTCTACCAATACAGGTTTTATCGATTTATCTTCAAAGGTGAAAGTGATTTTTGCCATACAGCAAGCTATCTATTTTAGTACATTTTATGAACAGAAATTAGTCCAATAAGTTCCAAAAATAACAAATCGATAGATTTAAACTTTTGGAACTGATTTTGACATACAAATAAAATAAGATTATATTGAATTCTATTAAACAACTGATCATTAGTTTTAGTAGTTAGTATGGCTGAAAGTTTTGAAAAACAACAAATAAAAAACTTTAAATTCAAGGAATTAAAGACCTACGCCTCTACAGAATGGCTTGCCGATAACAAAAAGAAGTACAGACAGGTATTTGATCGTAACGGTACCTCATACATTTATGCCGAATTATCTTTCTATAATAAACTCTATGATCGTGAGGTCTGGGAGATTGACATCGAACTTAAATGCTTCAATTTACACAAAGGAAAAAAAGAACTTTGCTCCCTTCAATTCAAAAGGAAGGTCAGCAAATATGACAGTGTTGTCTTTGTTAGAGAAGGATGGGGCAATAAGAAAGAAGGGGTCTTTTGGAAGAAAGGAACCTATTTTTGGGAAGCTTGGGTAGAAGGTGAAAAACTTGCTACCAAGTACTTTTATGTAGAGGACTCCAGCTCCAAAGATGATGAAGGACAATCTAAATATCTAAGCATTCATTCCCTTAAACTTTATGAGGGTCAGTATGATGACGTTATTGAAGAAGATCGCAGCTATTATAAAAAGTTTAGCGAGGAGGAAACGCGATACATCTATACAGAAATTACCCTCAATAATTTAAATGTTGAGAATAATTGGCATTGTGAGCTATTTACAAAATTTTACAATGAAGCTCGAGAACTGAAAGGACAAGTCATTCGATTGCACACGGTAAATAAAGGTGATGAAAAAATAAAAATTACTGCAGGGTGGGGATCAAATGTGAAGGGTTCATGGAGGCCTGGTAATTATACGGTCGAATTGATATTCTTGGATAAATTAATTGCAGTCATTCCGTTTGTGGTAACTGATGAATTTGAAGAAGGGATTGTCGCCATACAATTGCCCCACAGACAAAATCCGATCATACTGCTTCCAGAAGAGGACATTAATCAGTCTTTTGATGAATTAATTATTGATTTAGAATCCTTAATCGGCTTAGGAGAAATTAAATCTAAAGTAAAGGATCATTCGAAATACTTAGAATTCATTCAACTGAGAAAAGATAAAGGCTTTGAAGAAAAAAATGAGATCAATGTAAACTCCGTGTTTATTGGCAACCCTGGTACAGGCAAAACCACGGTCGCCAAAATGATGGGGAAACTCTATAAAAAAATGGGCCTTTTAAGTAAGGGTCATGTACATGAAGTTGATCGTGTAGATTTAGTAGGAGAATATATTGGGCAAACTGCACCAAAAGTAAAGCAGGTAATTGACAAGGCAAGAGGAGGTGTTTTATTCATTGATGAAGCATACGCCTTAGCAAGAGCAAATGATGATAGTAAAGATTTTGGTCGAGAGGTGATTGAAATCTTAGTGAAAGAAATGTCAAGTGGAGTAGGAGACATGGTAGTAATAGTGGCAGGATATCCAAAAGAGATGATGCACTTTCTTGATTCGAATCCCGGATTAAAATCTCGTTTCAAACTGTATTATAATTTCCCCGATTATTTTCCTGAAGAACTCTCTCAAATTGCAGAATATGCAAGTAATGAGAAAGAAGTCATTCTGTCTCCAGAAGCAAAAATAAAAGTTGATAAAATCATTGTGGATGCCTATCGTGATAGAGATCGAAGTTTTGGTAACGCAAGATTTGTGCACGACATCATAGAAAAAGCCAAAATTAATTTAGGCCTTCGTGTAATGGAAGAAAAGAAGCCAGAGAAACTTTCTAAAGTTGAAATCTCCACCATCACAGAAGCAGAGATCGAAAAAATTGAACTCATCAATGAGCGCAAGCTACCCAATATACCAGTAGATGAAAAATTGCTAGAAGAAGCCATCCAAGAGCTGAATCAACTGATTGGGATGGATGCCGTCAAAAAGCAAATTCTTGAAATGACCGAATTGGTAAGATATTATCTTCAGTCAGACAAAGATGTATTGAATGCATTTTACCTTCATACAGTATTTGTAGGAAATCCAGGGACAGGTAAAACTACTGTTGCTAGAATTTTAACAAAGATTTATAAAGCACTAGGAGTATTAGAACGTGGCCACATGGTTGAAACAGATCGTCAGGGGCTCGTAGCTGGATTTATTGGACAAACTGCGATAAAGACTTCAGAAAAAATAGATGAGGCCATTGGAGGTGTTTTATTTATTGATGAAGCATACTCATTAACAGGGACGGCAGGATCCTTTGGAGACTATGGATCCGAAGTGATTCAGACCATCTTAAAAAGGATGGAAGATCAACGTGGGGAATTTTTTGTATTTGCTGCAGGATACCCTGATAATATGGAAACATTCCTGAAAGCAAATCCAGGCCTTAGCTCTCGCTTTGATAAGATCTTAAGATTCGAAGATTATCAACCAGAAGAACTTTTTGAGATTGCAATTAAGATGTTTAAGGATGAAAAACTAAACGTTTCTGCAAAAGCTAAAAAACATCTGAAAAAATACTTTGCCTATATCTATAAATTTCGTGATCGCTATTTTGGGAATGCCAGAACCGTCAGGAACATTGTTGTGGAAACCATTAAAAAGCAAAACCTACGTCTCGTAGAAATTGACGAAGCTGATCGAACCAAATCGATGAAGAATACCATCGATTTAATGGATGTGGAACAATGGAAATTAGACAGTTCTGAGTTTATATTTAACAGGAAAGGTATTGGTTTCAAAAAGTCCTAATTAAAAAATCCCATTTGCCAAGGTTTCCATGATTTTGGAACAAAGTTTATATGTACGGGTTCTTTAAAAGCCGTCCTAAAAAATATATACCCCTTATAAAAATTGCTAATAGAAGCGGTCACTCTTGGGTGCAACTTGATCTCTTTCCAAGCTTCCTGCATACCAGTAGACCAATTGATATCATCGAAAATCAAAACAGACCCCTCATTACAAAATTCAAGAATTTCATGAAAATATCTGAGCGTCGCTTCCTTGGTATGATTACCATCTATCAATGCTAAATCCACTGTCTGCATTTTGACCAAGATATCATCGAGGACTTTATCAAAATTAGCATTAACAAGTTGAATGTTTTTCCTTCTAAATTGGTCAAAGTTTGCCTTAGCTATTTGAGCGATCTTAGGATCTCCTTCTATGGTAACAATTTGTGCTTCAGGAAAAGCAGCACTCATATAAAGACTAGCAATTCCCACCGAGCTGCCCAATTCAAGAATTTTTGTAGGACGAAGTTTATGACAAAGTCTAAATAACTGTCTTCCTTGAATGGCTGAAATCGCCGCATTATTTGTGATGGATCTTAGAGAGACTTGCCTGATTCCATTTTGATTCTTTTGTCTTGAACCTGCTCCTAAATCAATTTGCTGAAAAGGGGTATCGATCTGTAAAAGGGTCTTTCGCAGCTGCTCAATTTCTTCAAATGCATAATAGTTTTTTGAATCATCATACATTTCACTCAACAATTCAAAACAAAAAGGCGTATGCACTTTATATATATTGACACTTTTTAAATAAAATGACATAAATGCCCCTAACATTTGCAAATTAGCTTTCACAAAATCTTATGATATATTAAGAAATAATTTATGTGTAAATTTAGTTTGATAAATGTATAAATATAAAGTATGAGGATCATAGTATTAGTCGGTTTTTTATTTACACTTACAACCAGCTTAGTTGCCCAATCCTATAATACCGCAGGTGGAATTAGATTAGGAACCCAATTGGGTCTGTCAGTACAGCAGTTGATTGGCAAAAAAAATACCATTGAAGGTATCGTTCAGTATGATCCCAATGAACAAGAAACAGTTCTAACCCTACTTTATGAAATGCACAAACCTATATTGCTGAGGAACATGAATTTCTACTATGGTGGAGGCGCTCATTCAGGTTTTTATAAAAATCAAGAACAGAGCTATAACAGTACTTTTGGTATAGATGGCATCATTGGTTTAGAATTAACCTACAAAAGGATTAATATTTCATTCGATTATAAACCTGTGTTTTATCTCGATAGTCGCGCAACAAATTTTGCAAATCAAACCGCACTTTCAGTAAGATATGTCTTTGTAAAAAGGCACAAAAAAGGCATTGAAAAAGCAAAAGACAAACTGAAAGATCTCTTACAATTCTAACTCTTAGGCAAGATAAAGTGCTCGATTTTCGCCATATTTACTTATAAATGCTAAGTAAAACTTATAAACACTAAGTAAAATGAAATCGATACTTTTCTCCACCCTATTTACACTAATCACATTTAGTTTATATTCTCAAATTACTTTTTCAGTTGGTTCAGAAGGACTTAATGGAAAAACTTACAGTGGTGCACCTGCCGCTGTTGGCGATATGAACGGGGATTTTTACGATGATGTGGTCATCATGAATCAAACATCCTATTTAACGATTGAGCATCAGCTGCGTGGTTCAACTGATTTTCACAACAGATATATTGGTGAAATTGGTTCAACAAGTAATTGGGCCATGGTACTTGGAGACGTCAATAATGATGGTTTAGGTGATGTGATTTCTGGTGGATTTGGTGGAGCAATTTTTATGTGTAAGCTTAATGATATGTTTTCAGATCATAGCTTCGAACCCATTCCTACTTCAGATTTCTTTTTACAAGGATCCAATTTATTCGATTTCGATAATGATGGTTGGTTAGACTATTTTGCTTGTGACGATAATGATTTTAGCAAATTTTACTTGAATGATAAGACGGGTTCTTTGACCAATGCATGGAGCATGTTAAATACGGATACTGATCCTGTTTCAGATAATTCTGGAAACTATGGCAGTACTTGGACGGATTTTGACAATGACGGTGACTTAGATCTTTATATCGCTAAGTGTAGATTAGGTGTTCAAGAAACTGATGATCCTCGTAGAGTAAATATGTTGTTACTTAATGAAAATGGTGAATTTTTAAATAAGGCAGATTCATTTGGGATTGACATTGGATGGCAATCTTGGTCAGCTGATTTTGGAGACATAGACAATGATGGAGATTTTGACCTAGTCGTTACAAATCATGATGCACCTTCTGCATTATTAGAAAATGATGGCAGCGGTCATTTTACAGATATAACTGATGGTTCTGGTTTTGTTGTGGTAGGGCAGGCCTTACAAAGTATCATGAGAGATGTAGATAATGATGGATTTGTTGATATCATTATTTCTGGCGATCAAAGCGATATTTTTATGAATAATGGTGATAATACTTTTACAGCTTTAGCTAATAATGCAGTTCCGCTCAATATTACTTCAATGGCTGTTGGTGATATCAATCATGATGGTTTTGTTGATATTTTTGCCACACATGGAACACTTTATAACGGTACCTCAAATGTGCCTGATGATGTGTATCTCAATGACGGAAATGATAATAATTTTGCAAGTTTCAACTTAATAGGCCACGAAAGTAATAGATCGGCTGTAGGAGCAAAGATCAAGATTTATGGATCTTGGGGAATGCAAGTAAGAGAAGTGCGAGCTGGAGAAAGTTATGGTATTTCTAATTCATTACAAATGCATTTTGGCTTGGGAACTGCTACTACTATTGATTCAGTTGAAGTGGATTGGCCAGTTACTGGTACTCAGACGCATTATAATTTAGATGCTAATCAATTTTATTATATACATGAAAATGAATCATGTGCGAGCACTGCAGTTGATCTGACAGTGGTAGGTGAATTGGTGATTTGTACGGGCGAGTCGACTCAATTGACTGCGGCTGAAGGAGTTTCTTATCTGTGGTCTACGGGTCAAATTTCAAGAGAAATCGAGGTAGATAAGACCGGCATCTATTGGGCACAAACCATGGATGCAAGCGGATGTACCATTCATTCAAATCCTGTTTTCATTTCAGTTGACCCAACTGATGAAACACCAGAAGTAGAAGTTGTTGGAAGCTTGGGATTGTGCCAAGGAGAGACAGTTACATTGGTAAGTCAGCAGTCTGATAGTTATGCTTGGAATAATGGCGAAAGTACACAGACTATAGAAGTATCAGAAGCTGGAACCTACTTCGTGACCGTCCCTGGAACCTGTCAAGAATTTAGTTCTGAAGTTTTAGAAGTATCAGTAGCAATACCGGGTGATTTTATAACGGAAGGTGATAATGTTGAAGTTCAAGAGTCTGCAACTTTATATGCAGAAGGTGATAGTGTGAACTGGTATGCTGATGCTGCTGAACAAAATTATTTAGCCTCTGGTAATTATTTTGAAACACCCTTACTCGATCAAACTACTAGCTATTTTGCAGAACAATACATATCTCCAGCAGGAGCCGATTTTTTAGTAGGACCGTCAGAGCCTATTGGATTCAATCTATATAGTACATTCAACGGAGGACAAGAATTTACCGTTTTCAAAGAGTTAACCATAAAATCAGTAACTGTTTATACGGAAACACCTGGTGTTAGAAGAATAGAATTGAGAGATGATTTTAATGTGCCTGTTGAAACATTAGATGTAGAATTAATTGATTTTGAGACTGAGGTAACGCTTAATTTTACCATACCGCCTGGGTCTTATTCTTTAACGACCAATACCGAAATTAATGAAGAAAATTTTGGTGGGGCGAGTCCTGAATTACAAAGATCATTTGATACTTCTCTTGAATATCCATATGTCATTGAAGATGTAATTTCTATTGACCGTTCCTATTTTGGTACGGAATATTTTTACTACTACTTTGATTGGAATATTACGACAACCAATAAATTATGTGAAGGCAATACGAAAGAAGTGTTGGCAATAGTTGGTTCTGTTGATACGGAAGATCTCTTGTCAGAAGATAAAATTTCTGTTTGGCCGAACCCAGCTTCAGAGCTTCTATATCTGGATTGGGATCGTCAAGTTATGGACCTAATTACTATTGAGCTATATACCATAGATGGTCAGTTAGTTAAAACTGCCACAGCATCTGAAAGATTATCTGGTAAAATGCAGATTGATCAATTAAAGACGGGTCTTTATAACATTCAAGTCCAAACTGTTCAAGGTCGAATAAATAAGAAAATAGTTATTGAATAATAAGCAAGACAAGCTTTAGTTAGATTTCAATAAGGGGCATAAAAAAAAGGATTTTTTATGGGGTTAAAAAATCCTTCGAAAGTGCGTTAAATCGCGGCCATAATTGGGTCCACTAACTATGATATTTCTTTTATAATTTCTTCTGTAGTTTCATTGATGTAACTCATGTGATTTGGAAACATGGATACTACATCTTTTAGTAAGTCTTCAAAAGCTTTTACCAATCTATAAATGATGGCCTCTTGCTTTTTGTAGCTTAATATTCCTAATGTGGTAAAATCCTCTTTGTATAAATCCATATAATTATGGACTAATTGATTGAATTCCATCTTTTCGTCAAATTGATAGTGACACAAAATGGCAATATCAGATTTCCTTCTAATGATGGTCTCGAAAAAATTCAAGCATCTGTACTTGTAGGTATACTGAACCAACTCAAAATTGCTGTTAAAGAATTTTTTATCAATCTCGTTACAATTTGGTTTTAAGATTTCTGTCAAATTCAGATCAGCAAAAAAGTCGTCTAATTCAAAAAATGCAATAAAAAGGTCTGGTCTTTTTTCATTGAATAATAAAGGAAATTCATCTTCAAACAATAAATTGCTTAACCAATTATCCTTTTTATCAATAAAACTTATTTCGTATTTGGATTCATTTGATGAGGGCAGAACACGCTGGTGTTGAGCTTCAACTCCACCAACCAATATATTAATGGTTGAAAGCTTTTGAAGCTTACTTTGCATATGTGCAAAGCTCTTAATCTCACGATGGTACTGAACAGACAGTGACATTGCAGTTTTGTTTATTATTAGGTGTATTATGTTAAACAAACGTTACTCTTGATTTCCCAGCCAAGAGCATGACAGTTTATTTTTAGACGTCAGTCAAACTGATTATCACATCTTAGTGTTTTAATTTTTCGACTTAGGACTTACAATAGATAACTCATTTATCAGTGATTTTGTTCGGGCATATTTGTCAATTATGAAAAGAATATAACGCGCATCCACCATGATGTTTCTACAAATGGAGCGATCATAGTTATAATCACTCATAGTACCTTCCCAAACGCGATCAAAATTAAGCCCAATGAGATTTCCATGAGCATCTATTACAGGACTACCTGAGTTTCCTCCTGTAGTATGATTTGAACCAATAAAACAAACAGGCATTTTGCCATTTTCATCTGCATAAGATCCGTAATCTTTATTTTCATGTAGCCCTCTAAGATTCTCATCTACATCAAATTCATAATCTCCTGGGACATATTTTTCTATGACACCATCTAAGGTTGAACTCGGCTTATAACACATACCATCTCTAGGTTCATAGCCTTCAACATTACCATAGGTAACACGCATGGTGCTATTCGCGTCTGGATAAAATCGTTTTTCAGGGAATAATTCTAAGAGTGCAGTCATATAGCATTTTTGAAGTTCACTGATTTCTTCATTAATGGCATTATAAGGTGCCGCAACATTTTCATCATAATGTTTTTTAATAGCCATTGCAAATGCATAAGCAGGATCTGAACTAAGTTTCTTTTGGAAAGAAGCAGCATCTCCTTCAAATAAAGAAAGTACTTTATCCTTATCCGCAAATAAGGTATTGCTATACAAATTTGAAATCTTACCCGATAAGTTTCTATTAATGAGCTCAGCCGCAACAAATTCCCTTGGTACCTTTTGTACATAGGTTGCTATAATTTTTTGAGCTACTTCCATATCTATGTCAGCATTATAATTGCTGTAATTTCTTTCCAAAAATGCAGCATACCTTGGAGCCATAGATTTGTATGCATCTTCTCCACTGTTTTGATAACGATCTAAAAGACCATTGACGGTGATTACATTCCTAAATAATTCAATGTTGCGACCAAAAACTTCACTATAATAATCTCTTGCCAGTGCATACTTTTCAATAGCAGCATATTTTTCGGAAAATGAGGCTAATAAAGAAGGGTACTTCTCATTCACCTTACGCGTCTTATTCACACGTTCCATAAATTCTGCTTCTAATTTCTTCTTTTTGGCAACAGCGCCTGTTTTCTTCAATCCTTGACTTTCTCCGATCCATTTCTTCCAGTAATTAGCAATGCTGGCAAACTTGGAAGCATATTGGATTCTAATGGACTCATCAGAACGCATATACTTATCCATGATCTTCAATGCCTGATCTCTTATTTCAATTTTCGCTGGATTGAGTGTATTTACAATTTGCTCAATTGCATCTGAAGGCAAGTACTCACTAGTTCTTCCAGGGAATCCAAATATTAATGTGAAATCTCCTTCCTCAACACCATCCGTTGAAACTGGAAGAAAATGCTTTGGCGTGTAAGGCTTGTTCGTTGGACTGTATTCTGCAGGTTCGTTATTTTCATCTGCATAGATTCTAAATAAAGCAAAATCACCAGTGTGTCTCGGCCAAACCCAATTATCAGTATCTGCTCCAAATTTTCCAATAGACTCTGGAGGTGCACCTACTAAACGCACATCATTATAAGTCTTAGTAATGAATAAGAAATATTGATTACCATTAAAGAAAGGCTTAATTTCTGCATCTTCATATTTCTTTAAACTCAATGCAGCTAGATATGCTTCTTTGTTTTTGTCAATGATGGATTGACGCTCTTTAGCACCCATTTTTTTCTTCATACCTTTTTGAAGGACCTCAGTTACATCTTCTATGCTGACGATAAATTTTGCAAATAAGCCAGGGTTGGATAACTCTTGATCTTTTGACTGCGCCCAAAAACCATTTTTTAAATAGTTGTTTTCTACACTCGAATGAGATTGTATTTGCCCATATCCACAATGATGGTTAGTTAGCAATAATCCTTGATCAGAGATAACGGATGAGGTGCAAAATCCTCCAAAATGCACAATCGCATCTTTCAAGCTTCCTTTATTTACACTATAAATATCTTCTGCGGTCATTTTCATTCCCATCTTTTGCATTTCTTCTTCATTCATGGCCTTTAATAATAGGGGTAGCCACATTCCTTCTCCAGCAAATAAAGGGCTGATGGTAATACTTATGAAAACAATTAAAACTAATCGAAACAGTCTCATCTTTTTTGATTAAGGTATTTTTGAAAATTCTAACTAAAAACTTAGCTTTAAAATACGTTCTGATCTTGAATTTTTTATCCTAATGCAAGAATTTCTACATCCCTTCTTTTATCCTGTTAATGACTTTAAGGGTTTTACTTTAGAACATTTATTACCCATAGTTATTTTTGCAGCCGCAACATTCGGAATAATCAGGTATGCTAAAAAACAGAATATAGCAAGACAAAACCTAATTGGTTATTACTACGCCATGTTTATTCTACTGAGTCTTATCATTGGTATCATTATTTTAATAGTAACAGATCAATTTAGTTGGAAGGATGACTTACCCATCTTTATATGTCATGTATTGGCTTTCACTATGCCACTGACGATGAAGAATCGCTCCAATTATTGGTTTGGGATATTTTATTTTTGGATTTTTGCTGGAACAGCGCAAGGCTTAATTACCCCTGATATTGATGGGGGATGGCCTTTTTTTATTTATATCAGATATTGGATTTTACATTGCGGATTAGTGGGCTTAGCTGCTTATGGTTTGGCAGTTTATAAAATTAAAATTACCATTAAACACTTTACACATGCCATATTTTGGATGCTGCTTTTCTTAATCTTTAGTTTAGGGTTCAATACTTTGTTTAATACAAACTATAGTTATGTAATGCAAAAGCCTTCCGTTGTGACCTCTCTTAGCTTTTTAGGCGAATGGCCCATATATGTGATTCAAGGATTTGGATTAGCTGTTGGACTTTTTCTGATTCTTTATAGTCTAGCTTATGTTTTTCAAAGTAAATTAAAAACCAACTGATTATTCAAAGCTGATCTTCATCAGGGCTTCCCATAATTCTGTAATCTTCTTTCCAACATCATCATTTTGATTGATGCCATTCATACAAAAAGCGATGGTGCTTTCTTGTTCTTCAATATACATCGCATAGGCTAAATAGGAACTTGTACTACCTCCATGACCAATGGCTGAGCCATAATCTGTTTCAAAAAATTCCAATCCCAATCCATAATATTCTTCGTCATTGATGGGTATTCTCAAATCTTGCATTTTTTGATAAGTCTCTTTTGTAATAAGGCTTTCGTCTCTCAAGGCATTTAAGAAGATTACAAGATCTTGAGCATTTGATGCAATTCCTCCATCTCCAGTGGCAGCATCTGAAACGGAATTTTGATAGATATCAATGAAGTTTGACCCAACAGTTAAATAAGGTCTAGCAGTACCAGTAGGGATGGGCTCCGTTTCTGTTCCACAAACGGTATTCTTTAATCCAATGGGTGCTGTTATAAAATTTTCAACTGCAGTCCAAAGATCCATTTGTCTTAATGATTCAACAACCAAACCCAGAAGGACATAATTACTATTGGAGTAACTGTACTTTTCGCCAATAGGAAATTCTGCTTTTGAACCATGGAGCAATCGCATTTTTTCTTCCTGACTTAGAATATAATTAGCTTCATTAATGGCATCAATATGAAAATCGACATTTAAATAATCAGGAATTCCAGAATCATGATTTAATAAGTTTTGAATACTTGACATAGCTGCATTTGGAATATCATCAATTAAACTAGCAGGTAAATAATCACTTAGTGGATCTTGAATGTCAAGCAGTCCTTCCTCTTTCAATTGCATGATCAAGACAGCAGTAAATATTTTTGAAATACTTCCAACCATGGACTTGGTGCAAGGTTTCATTTCAACTGCGTTAGGAATATCTGCCATTCCAGAAGCACCGCTCCACAATAAGCCATCTGAGGTCATGATTGCAGCTTGAATGCCAGGTAGACTTTGTGTTAGTTTATCCAATTCAGCTTGTAGGCGTGTGGTATTAGGATGGGTGTCTGTATCATCAATAATACTTAATTCACATTCATAAATACCAGTGTTTAAAACAATAGGCTTTTCGCATGCACTAGTTGTTATGATGATCGCGCAGATAATTATAAGGTACTTTTTCATTTTGTTTTTAGTTAAATGGGTAAAATTTGTATGATACTCCCACGAAGTGATGAACTCCGCTAAAAATGTTAAGAGGAATATCAATTGATTGCGACCACATCAATGATACTTGTGGACTATAAGGGACATCTTTCAATTTATATCCGATACCAACGCTCAAGGATGGCTGGAATCGAGGTGTACCAAAGTCTTTCACCTGTTTCCAATTTGATCCGTCAAAATTATAAGTGGCCTTGGCGGCAAACACATGTGCATAGCCTACGCCTAATCTTGCAAAACCATTAAATCGATTTATGTGTTTTCGGTATCCGAGTGCAATATTTAAATGTGGAGCAAATTGCCAGTCTTTGTGATAATAAAATCCTAGACTTGTGTGTAAATGCCAATCATGTTGCTTTTTCTCTTTTAGTATATTTTCGAAAGCAATATAGCATGCTGGATTGTATGAATAATTGAATGATCTAAAAGTAGGGAAGTTGATGCTCTCGTCAAGAAGAGCGATTTCTACTGCAGTATTTTTATCCTTGAGTAGACTTAACTGAGCAGAGACTAATGTTGGGAAAAGAAAAAGAAATAATGCGGTAATTCCAAATTTACAATTCATCTATGGTGTTCTTTTATACAACAAAGAGTAACTAGTTACCCAAAGGGTTGCATAAAAGAATAAATAGATTGGAATTTGTTAAAAGTAATTGGATAGAATAGGGGTGTAGCTATTCTTTTAGTTTAAGATATCTTTAGCAAACAGCAATCCTTTCTTAGCGTCGTGAAGTACTGATTCGCCATTGAAATACATACTTTTCTTATAAGGGTTTTTTCTAGCATCGATGATAAAGACCTTAGAGCCGATCGCCTTTGATAATTCCTTATTGCCATCCTTCCAAGTTTTAGCAATTTCGTATGCAGTTGTATTGTAGGATTTTTTCCACCTTCTACCGAACATTACTTCTAGGTATATCACACCATTTCTGTAGTCTAATAATCTGGAGCAAAGTCCAAATCCCATTCGGTACATTTTATCTGTCTGAAACAGATGCCTTCTATTGATTTCTTCAATGTTCATAACAACTGCTTTTATGCAAAAGCTATGCCATATGAAAATCTTATAATATGAAAAATAAGGAAGAGGGAAGACCAAGCAATTGTAAATCAAAGTTTTTTATTTACTGACCTTATAATTTCAAATAAATGTTCCATCGATTCGATAATGTAGTACTTGCCTTGAAAACTATGTCTATCATAATTTTCACCATTGTATAATGCTTCTTCTGTAAAGACTTTTTGATTTTCTTTTTTATATGCTTGAAAAACTTCTGATGAAGAATAGAAGGTAGAACCCAAGGCTTTCAATCCAGAATCCTCTCTGATCAGACCTAACTCAATAATCATCCCACCAATAAAATCTAATGCTGTAAGTAAATCATTTCTTTCAGATTCATAAGCACTAATGTAACTCTGTGCTAGTAGTTGATACATTTCAGAATATTCCTTTTCAGCAAGGAATGGTATGTGGCCCATGACATCATGCCAAAGATCCGGTTCATTGCAATAGTGTAATTCATCTGGTCTTCTAACAAAATTCGTAAGAGGCATTTGAAAATTAGCAACCATCCGATACCAATCTATTTGCTGGAGTATGACATCTTCTTTGGTTTGCACAAACTCATATCCTGTATATTCACTGAGTGCTTTCGTCAAATCTTTTGCATAGGGCCTCTTGGATGGATCCATGCCTAATTTTGAAAAACCAGAAATCCACATACTGGATATGGCATTAAGGGATTGTAAATCCTGAAAGTGCTTTGCAAATAAAATACTCCAATTTTCATCATCAACTTTCGGATTGAATTTTCTTATGGTTTTTTTCATGAATGGATTATTTTAACGCACATAACTTTTGAAAATAGGGAAATTCTAGTTGTTGCAATATTGACCAATGTTACAGAAATTCTTACGAGTGCATTTATACCTATCTTAAATATAATTGACTTTGTTTTTTTTGGGTACTCATGTATTGTGCAAAAATAAACCCTGCATTTGCAGGAAGTCCATAACCGCTAAGCGAAAGAGATTCACTGGCCAAGTCACCATAAAAGAAATTCAAGAGCAAGTCATAATTCTTTGAATTTTGATGTTGTATATAGAATGCGTTAATTCGATCTAGCTCAGATTGAAGAAGCTTGACTTTTGAATCCCTCATAAAAGAAGCAACAAAAACTTCCTGTTTAACAAAATCACTTAAAGTTTTAAGAGATCCTTCTTGAACAGCATGGATATATCGAAATAGATAATTTTGAATTCTAATTCTGATGATGTCTTCATTAAGGTCTTCACTGGTCCAAAAGCAAGGAGTACAAAAATTGCGCTTTAGCAGACTTGTAATGTCAAAATTACTTTTATAATTCGTAGCAAAATAATGAGACCAAGCTCCTTCAATGTCGTCAATAAGATTTATAGCTACTTTGACATTATGCTCTTTCGACAATAAGTTTTTTGCATTAATGATTTTTATGGTTTCATTGGCAATCTCTTCTGCTCCCAATGAAATAAGTCTTTGCAACTTATCCTTAGCTATTTGCTTTGCCAAAGGGTTAAACCCTGCAATTGGGAGTATCATGTCTTGTTTTGATTCTCCTTGTAGTAAGAAAAGATAATGGTCAAATCTTTTAGCTAAAGGAAGATTATAAAGTGCTTTTATTTGATCTAAAACTGGAATTAGTTCAAATTCCATAACGAATTATTCTTTCTAGTATATGTCTGTATTAATTCCTTTTCCATACCAACTCGGGAATAACTGCATCTGCTTCAACTATGTCGGCCACCTGCAAGTTGTAGACTACAGACTGTAACATCTTGTCACTTACCCAGCCATGTATGGCCCATTCAGTGGCATGATACCATCTCTCGACATCTTCCATTTTTTGTTCATATCGCTTTGATACCAATGATATATTATCTTCACTTTGCATAAAACTATCTGTAGCATCATGAATGGTTCTTAGCATTCTTGTAATGGCTTCTGGAGCAGCTTGTAATATTTTTTCAGTTGCTGCTATCATAAAGCAAGGCCAAGGTGTAATGAACTCTCCAAGTCTTTTGAGTAAGCCATTATCCACATATGGTTTTGTGGTGTATTTTTCCCAATAGAATACATCGCTGTTCAAGGCTTGTAAAGATTCCAAAGCACCTTCGAGATTTTTAATGATGGTAAATTGTTCCGTTTCAATCTTTTTTTGATGTACCGTTGCATCAACAATGGCCATCAAATGAGAACCAGATCCAAATCTGCTAATAGCATATTGTTTTGTATAAATGTCACTGAGATGCTGAAGCCCATTTTTAGCTCCAGTATGAACGCCCCAAATCAAAGGTGTATTAATATATCCTGAAATAATTTTGGACGGGTTGCCTGCAATGATATCCTTAATTATACCCTCTGTCAATAAAATGCATGCATCGACTTCACCGTCTCTTAATGCCTTCGTCATTTGACCTGTCCCTCCTTTAAAAGTGGTCCAACTAAGATCAACTCCTCTTGATTCAAACAAACCATTTTCTATGGCTAGGTGAATGGGTAGATTGAAATGTTCTGGCACACCTCCCAATCTAATTTTTACGGACTTCATGTATTTTTTGCATTTGTCTAGCTGTAAGATTAAAAGTTTTTTCAAACTGTAACAAATAATTACAATTTACTTTGTGAAAGAATTTGAATTGAGCCTTAGATTTAATAATTTAATAGTTCATTCCACTCAAAAGGAAAGTACATCTACTATTTTTTCTCAATGGATCATCTTTCTATCCTCACTTCTATTAAAATTTTAATCTTAAAAAAATGAAAACAGTAATTACTTGTTTTGCACTCTTTATGATAATATTTTTTCAAATAGATTCATATGCTCAAAACGTCGAAACACCCACAATTTTGGAGGTTCACGAAGATGATCATGTTGCGACTGTTTATTGGAATTCAAAGACCGATACCTACCGTTTCGAATATGACCCTGATAAACAAGATGGAATATATAGTTATAAGGTAGAGTGGGGACCTGTATCTGATGGTTTTATTCATTCGGCTGTTACGCCTTATCGGGTTCATATGTTTCAACCATTAGAAGAAGGTATTCAGTATCAAATGCGCGTTTATGCTTTAGATAGTCTAGGGCGAATATCTGCACCTTCTAGTACGGTAACATTTGAACACGATCCAACTAGGGTAGACAGTATGAGAACAAGATTAAATGGCTTCTTTGATGACTTTAATTTAACTATGGGTCCTTTTGAAGA
>CALGNN010000132.1 GCA_937961455.1 uncultured Saprospiraceae bacterium | reverse complement strand
CATCAAACTTATTATTATCGCAATAGTCGAAATAGATTTTCTCAATCGCCTTGAGACTTTCTGGGCTGTAATCTAATTTTTCATTTGGGTAGCTTAATTGAAGTTCTTTAACCAAGGTGAAAACTTCTTTTTTCAAGTTTTCAAAAAATTTTTCGGCGGCTTCTTTGTCAGAAAATTTTCTTCTTTTTAAGCCTACTTGTATTGCGATTTTCATTCCTTTTCTTCCCATAAGTATTTGATGGTTTAGCCATATGTAATTTAACAAAGGATTGGTTTTTCATTTAGTATAATTGATTTCATACTAATGTACAACAACTCTATAAAAGGAGTATTCCTAGTTTTGCATACATCCTTTAAAATGCATCTAATATCTGTCCAAGCATCCCCTTTAAGACCTATATTTTCACGGTTTATATCTCAAGATCAAATAAATACTATGAATATTCAATATCTTATAATTGCTTATTAATTTTCATTAGTCTTAAAAATAACTCGCATGAATTATATAAAATATTCTATGCTTTTTTCCTTATTCTTTTTCTTATTCCAAATTCAATCCGTTGTTGCTCAAGATGAATCTCATGCATTTAATGTGATGCAATCTAATAAACGAGTAATGAATGAATCAACAAATGAATGGAGTGAATGGGAGAAATGGGCAAAGGAAGATGTAACCATTATTATCCATATGGATAAAATTGAAATTTTGAACAAGGATCAAAATGAGCTTGTCACAGAAATTTTAAATATTGAGAGAAGGGAAGGAGATGCAGGTATGACTGGCATCATCGCTACGGGTGGTGAAAAGATTGCTGATGTGTACATTACGCTACCTAATGGTCCCCTTGTTGCTGATGATGATGGTCCCATTCAAACTTTAAATATCGCTTATAGATACATTGAAGAATCTGGAGAGGAAATGAAAACACAGGAGTTGTCATTGATGATTAAAAAAATATAGTCTTCTCTCGAAATGCCGTATTTTATCATGAGCAAGGAGTCCGTTTGCATGATCTCAATACTTATTTATTGGCTTGTGGTCTGATGTAGCTTCATAGCTGTCTAATGCATTTTTGAATGTTCTGATGGTCCCTTTTATCCCAAACTTATACAACCATCGGTAGAGAATGCCAGGACCTCTTAACGCTCTTTCTTCATGATCAACTCGCGCTCTTGGATGATCTATAAATTTTGAAAAACCCTGTTTTATTTCTTGTCTTTCAGCATAAAACTCCAAGCGGTTTATGTGCTTTACATTCTTATATCCGTAATGCGCTGGAGCAATAATTCTTAACGGTGCACCATGCGATATAGAAAGGCTTTGATGATCAAGTCGATCAGCTAGTAAAACATTGCTTTGTATCAAATCGGAAAGCGCTAAACTTGTTTTGAATCCATCCTGTGCCTTTAGCACTACAAACTTTATATCACTCTTTGCTTTAGGAGCTATAAATGTATTGTAAAAATCTAAGAATCGATATCCAGACCAATTCAGTGATAATTTGCTCCAGCCGGTTACACAATGAAAATCCGAAACCTGATCTATTCTCGATAACTGATCAAGCTCACTTGAAATTTTAAATTCTCCTACATCTCCTCCAATGGAAAGTAAGATCTTATCAATTTGTTTTGGAAAACGATTAGCATATTGAGGAAGTCCAAATCGAGGAAAAATATCATATGCTTTTTGACCAGGTGGCAGATTTTTCATAGTCAATTATATGCTGTTATAACATTTTGTGTAAGTTTAAGTTTAGCTTAAAATACGATTTGGTATGCTTTAAGTGTAGGATATTTTTGCGCTTGTATTGAGCAGAATATAAAAGCTTTGCAGTGGATGCTATATTTTTTGAGCTCTTTTTAATTTGATCAAAATCACTTCTCGTTCATTATTTTTTTTGGCATATTTCAATGCTTGAGAAAGGTAAGCGATCTCTTGTTCAGGATTGCCCTCCATTCTATAAAGTTCTGCTAGTAAGCAATAATATAAATGGTTTTCTTTTAAGTCAAATTTGAAGGCTTCAGTTATGGCTTCTTCGACAGAATGAGCCATGGCGAGTGCATAAGTTCGATTCATGGCAATTATAGGTGAATATTCTATGGTAAGCAATCTATTGTAGAGCTGTAATATGTTCTCCCATTTATGTTCAAGATCATAGGCATGCCAGTAAGCAATGGAGGCTTCAAGGTGATACTTTGATATTCGATTCCCATGAGCGGAAAGTTTTAAATATTTTTCCCCTTTATTAATTAATGCTTTATTCCATTTTGAGCGGTCTTGATCATGATATAATAGATTGCTACTTTCACCAGATCTTCTGGCTTCCAATCTTGAAGCATGAAAGCACATTAAGGCTAATTGTGCATAAATTTTATGTTTTTCAAAATAGTCATGATTACTCAAGAAAATATTCAAACGCATCGCTTCCCAGCAAATATCCTCTCTAATATTTTCTTCCTTAACGCTGCTGTAATATCCTTCATTAAATAGCAAGTAAATTACCCTCAAAACATTGTCAAGTCGTTCTTTATAATCTTCCTTGCTTAGCCTTGTTTCTTGAATGAGTTTCTCCTTAATGGCTTTCTTGGCTCGATAGAGTTTTTTGTTTATGTTTTCTTTGTTTGACAATAGGGCTTTTGCGATTTCCTCAATATTAAAGCCGCACAAAATTCTTAAAGCCAGACAAATCTGAGCTAACTTATTAAGCTCGGGATCACAAACAACAAATAGCATCCTTAGCTGACTGTCTTCAATGATTTCATTTGTGATGTCAGGAATTTGATAGGACTTGTCATGTGCATCAATATGAGGGGACACTTTTTCATCGAAAGTTTTTTTCCGCCGATGAAGATCCCTCAGTTGATTTAAGGCTACTTTTCTCAGCCAAGCCTTTGGTGCTTCAGGTACACCATTATGAGACCAAGATTTCATGGCCTTATAAAAGGTATCTGAAACGATATCTTGGGCAAGCTGAATATCGGTCAAACCATAATAATGACAGAGCACAGCAACTAAATTGCTGTACTCTGATTTGAAAATCTCTGTAAGTTGTTTGTCGTCCATTTTGTCTGAACTTTGAACCATCACTTTTTACATACCTTCAAAATTCATAATATCTCTAACTTCCACTTTTCCACCATTGCTTAAAGCTGGACAATTAGCTCCAAGTTTAATGGCTTCTTCAATAGATTCAGCTGAAACGATCACAAAACCACCTACGATTTCTTTAAGTTCAGCATAGGGTCCATCAGTGACAGATCCATCAGCATGCATGGTTTTGCCTTCGAAGCCTAAAGCTTCACCAGGGTTCTTTAATTTACCTTGAGCACCAATACCGCCCATCCAATCTTGCCAAGCTTTTACTTCAGCTTGAATTTGTTCTGGAGTTGGAGTGAAATCTGGGTTTGGCTCGCTGTGGAAAAGCATCATAAAATCTTTCATTTCTTATTTTTTTAATGTTTGAATAATTAAATATCATACGCTAGACGAATGAAGGATTATGAATGGGACATCATAATGCAATTATTTTTATCGAGCGCAGATTTCATTCTTTCTATAGAAGAAAATTAACATAAAAAAAGAGCTTGCCTTTATAAGACAAACTCTTTTTTTGAGTTGAATTACATTTTATCAAATTTTAGAGCAGAATGTCTGATCAAAATTGTCGTTCGTAGAATATTCTATTAATCTCCATGATTTTTTTCGATTTTAATACCATGATATCTGATATTACTAGAGGACTTTCAGCCTTTGGAGAGGCAATAAAATTAAGCAGCTCGTTGAGGCTATGGAAATATTACATTATTCCAGGACTCATTAGCTTAGTCTTTGGAGGCTTGGTTGCACTTATGGTTTATGGTTTTTATGATAACATAGGTTCAGCAATTTTATCCTGGTATCCGTTTGAATTTGGATTAAACTGGATGGAAAAAATTACTGATGTTTTAGGTGTTACATTCTTAGTGATTGCTGCATTCATTCTCTACAAAAATGTCATTATCGTATTAGTTTCTCCTTTTATGGGACCTTTATCAGAGAAAATTGAAAAACATTATATAAGTAATTATACAAATGAAATTAGTGCCTTTGATTTACAAATGTTTTGGAGCAGCTTGCGACTTGGACTAAGAAATCTGTTCAGGGAGTTGTTTTTCGTCATTATTGTGATGCTTTTGGCCTTTATACCCGTCATAGGACTTATTTCAACAGTGATCATATTTTTAATTCAAGCTTATTATGCAGGCTTTGGTAATATGGATTATACACTTGAGCGGCATTATAACTATAAATCAAGAATCCAATTTGTGAAAGATCACAAAGGATTGGCTATAGCTAATGGAACCATCTTTTTACTGCTTTTGCTCATACCGGTATTGGGATTACTAATCGCTCCGGTATTGTCAACTGTAGCCGCGACCATAACTATTGTAAATAAAATGACCGATATGTAAAATATTTTATATATTTCCGCATCCTTTCTTGTAAAGGTGCACTTTCAAACAACGGAGCTACTGGTGACAGTAGCTTTTTTTTATTCCTTTCTATATATTTTAACTATTAATATATTTTATTTCTCCATATCTTGCAGCAGAATAATAAGTGATATATACACAAATCATACAAGCGCTATCTGAAATATTACAGATAAAATATGAGGCAAGAGTTTCAGGTTTAGGGAAGATTTATATCAATAAGTATAGTGCAAGAATACAAAAGGATTCAGGGAAAATCGCTCCTCCTACTTTCAAAGCAAAATTGGAAATTGATAAAAACTTGCAGGATCATGAATTGGCAGACTTTTTAGTTAATCATTATCAGGTCAAAAGGAAGAAAGCAAACCGAGCTATTAAAAACTGGGTTAAGGTTTGCTTAGCATCTAAAAACAAAAATTCGATAAAATTAGTAGGCCTTTCCGACAGTAAGTTTGTTAAAGTCAAATCTGCATTTTTTCAAACATCAGACGCTTTTGTTCTTACTCCAGACCAAATAGCTTTTTACCCAATAGATATCCAAGAGCATAAACAGCTTATTAAGGAAAAAGAGATCATAGAATCTCAAGTAGAACCGGAGGTATCTGCTACCCAAAGTTTGGAGGATCATTCCGTAGTTAATGATTTAAACAAAGAATCCAAACAAAATGACGAGATAGAAGTACCGGTAGCTCCAATAGTTAATTTGACCTCAAGACCAAAGGACTCAAATTATTTAGAAAATCAAATTAAGCTTCAGGAAAATCCTAAAGTGGAAAAAGATTTGCAAGTAGCTCGCCCTGTAAGTACAAGTGTTATTAAGCCGATTCTTGAAGAGGAAAAATTCGCACCCATAACCATACATCCAAATCAAGTTGAAGCATCTGAAGAAGTCAGGGTTGTACCTATGCCAAAAGAGGACTCCGTTGTACTCAAATGGATTGGACGTACGGCCATTCTGTTGTTGTTTTTGTTAGGAGCGTTTTATTTATTTCTCCCTGAGGGTTTCAATAACTTATTTAGCACGAATATCCCAATCAATCAAAAGCCAGGTTATGAAAAAGTGCTTTCAAGTAATAGAGAGGAAATACCCAAGCATGTAGAAACTGAAAAGCCAAAGGAAGGAGCAACGATTACTCAAGCAGAAACGGCTGATGCTAAAAATAAATCAAATGAATTTGAATCATCAGATGAAAAAGCATCTCATGAATCAATTCAATCAGAGGAGAACCAAGATTTTAATTATAAAATAATCATTGGAAGATTTTCAAATGAACGTAATATCAGGCAACTAAAAGATCGATTAGAATCAGAAGGCTATCATTATTTTGCAGAATTAGAAAATGGATTATATACTATAGGCGTTAAAGTAAAAAGCAATCCTTCTTCGATTCATGCACAACTACAGCATTTCGTTGACTATTATACTTGGGATTCTTATTTCAAGAAGATTAAATAATTTGAATGCCTGAAAATTTTCTATCAAAATTAAATGGATTCGAAGATTATCAATTTGAAAATTTCTTTCTTATTGCGGGACCTTGTGCTGTTGAATCGGAAGAGCTAACGCTGCAGATTGCAGAAGAGATAAAGTCCATTTGTCAAGACTTATCTATCCCATTTATATTCAAAGCTTCTTATAAAAAGGCTAACAGATCTAAGCTTGATTCATTCTCTGGGATAGGGGATGAGAAAGCCCTTAAGATCCTATCGAAAGTTAAGGAAGGATTGGATCTACCTCTTATTACAGATATCCATAGTGCAGAAGAAGCTGCCATAGCAGCTAAGCATGTAGATGTGTTGCAAATTCCAGCTTTCCTATGTCGGCAAACAGAACTCTTGCAAGCTGCAGCTAATACGGGGAAAATAGTAAATGTTAAAAAAGGACAATTTCTCAATGCAGATTCCATGAAGTTTGCAGCTGATAAAATTGTAGCAACTGGAAATCACAATATCCTTCTCACAGAGCGAGGTAGCTTTTTTGGGTATCAAGACTTAGTGGTTGATTTTAGAAATATTAAAATTATGGACGCTTTTGGCTATCCTGTCGTTTATGATGCTACCCATTCTTTACAAATGCCCAATCAAAGTTCTGGGGTTACGTCTGGAAAGCCTGAATTGATTGCTCATATGAGTAAGGTAGCTATAGCGTCTGGTGTTAAAGGTCTATTTATTGAGACACATCCCGAGCCGTCCAAAGCCTTATCTGATGGTGCTAATATGCTTCCATTAGCCCTGTTGAAAAATCTACTCAAAAATTTGATAAAAATTTATCAAGTCACAAGGGCTATTGACTAGTTTTTGGATTGATTATTGAATCTTAATTCCTCTTAGTTATGGTAATATGTTTAATCGGAACGGGATTGATTGGTTGTTCTATGGCCTTGACCTTGAAGCAAGCTTCATTTGCATCTAGAGTAATAGGTGTAGATAAAAATCCGATGCATTTGGATAAAGCCATCTCATTAGGCTATGTAGATGAAGGAGCATCACTTGAAGATGGGATCAAACAGTCTGATGCCATTGTGATTGCTACACCGGTGAATATCATTGCAAGTTTACTTCCAAATGTTTTAGATCTTATCGAAGATCAATGGGTCATTGATGTAGGCTCGACAAAATCCATATTAATTGATAAAGTATCCCATCATGAAAAAAGAGGCCATTACGTAGCGAGCCATCCCATGGCAGGTACTGAGTTTTCTGGTCCTGAAGCTGCAATTCCAAATCTATTTCAAAACAAGGTGGTGGTCTTATGCAATACAATGGATAATCCAAAGCAAATTTTGGAACAGGCAGTTAGGCTTTTTGAACAATTAGAAATGGAGATTCTCTACCAAGATGCTGTTGAACACGATATCCATGCAGCCTATGTTTCTCACATTTCACACATATCTTCGTTTGCATTAGCACTAACTGTTTTAGAGAAAGAAAAAAATGAGGATGAAATATTTAAGTTGGCAAGTGGAGGATTTGATTCTACAGTTCGACTAGCAAAAAGTTCACCTGCTATGTGGGTTCCCATCTTTGAACAAAATCGGGATAATGTTCTTGATGTATTAGATGAGCATATTAATACACTCGCAAGATTTAGAAGCTTATTAATCAAGAAAGATTTTGATGCATTTTATAAAGCTATCGAAAAAGCAAATGATATTAAACGAATTCTTCAAGCTAAATAATCCTTGAGTAATTTTATCGATATCGCCCTTAGTCCAGCTGAGTCCTATGACGAAGCAAAAAGAGATTTGCTCATCGCAAAATCTGTTAAAGAAAAACATCCGCTTAAATATTGGAGGATATCCAGACGATCCATTGATGCAAGGCAAAAAAAGATTAAGCTCATTTATCGAATTGAATTGAGTGACGAAGCCTTTGTAAATCAGCCAAGTTATAAAAGCAACTATCAAGATGTAACTAAGGCAAAGGAAGTACATATAGTTGGTGCCGGCCCTGCTGGATATTTTGCGGCCTTAGAAATGTTAGAGATAGGCTTGAGGCCAATCGTGTATGATAGAGGTAAGGATGTCAGAAGTAGAAGAAGAGATTTAAAAGCGATCCAACAAGAAGGATTAGTTCACCCTGATTCAAATTATTGTTTTGGAGAAGGTGGAGCTGGGACTTACTCCGATGGTAAACTATATACGCGTTCGCATAA
The DNA here is from genome assembly GCA_937961455.1 of uncultured Saprospiraceae bacterium. Lineage (GTDB taxonomy): Bacteria > Bacteroidota > Bacteroidia > Chitinophagales > Saprospiraceae > CALGNN01. Next base: position 20,545 of record CALGNN010000132.1, on the reverse strand, counting down.
GAGGGGATCAATTGAAAAAATATTAAAAGTCTTAGTTGAGCATGGTGCTTCTTCTGATATACTAATTGATGCTCATCCCCATATTGGTTCTAATAAATTGCCAGTGATTATTGCAGAAATGCGAAAGAGCATTGAGTCGAGAGGAGGGGAGGTGCACTTTAATTCATTGCTGAAAGATATAATTGTAAGCGATGGAGTATTGCAAGCCATTCAGATAAATGAGTCAATTATTAAAGTGCAGCAATTGGTTTTAGCTACAGGCCATTCTGCTAGAGATATTTATTACTTATTAGATCGTAAGAAGATCCCATTAGAAAGAAAAGATTTTGCTTTGGGTGTAAGAATCGAACACCCACAAGAACTGATTGATGAATTGAGATACAGGCAAAAGCCAAGAGTCTTAGAACTGCCAGCTGCGAGCTATTCATTGAATTGTCAAGTTGGTGAAGAGGGCATATTCTCTTTTTGCATGTGTCCAGGAGGCTTGGTGGTTCCTGCGGCTACCAGTCCGGGAGAAATTGTATTGAATGGAATGTCGCTTTCGAGAAGAGACTCTGCATATGCTAACAGTGGTGTAGTAATGACGATCGGTGAAAAAATGCTCAAGGAATTTTTACCACAAGGCGTGTTTGCCTCTTTAGCATTTCAGAAGTCGATAGAACAATCTTTATTTAAAATTGGAGACGGAAGCCAAAAAGCTCCAGCTCAACGTCTTGATGATTTTGTCAATGGAACATTATCAAATAATTTACCAAAGAGTTCTTATATACCAGGGCTCCACTCACAGCGTCTTGATCAACTATTGCCAAAACAATTGTCGGATTATTTGAGAAAGGGTGTGCAGTTATTTAATGAGAAAATGAAAGGCTACATTACTCGAGAAGCTGTAGTATTAGGCCCTGAATCACGAACAAGTGCTCCGATCAGAATCCCAAGAGATAGAAGTACTTTAATGAGTCCTGATGTAGCTGGATTATTTCCTTGTGGTGAAGGAGCAGGCTATGCTGGAGGTATCGTCTCTGCGGCAATGGATGGGATAAGAGTTTCAAAAGCTACTAAAGAATATATTAATCGTTAAATTTGGAAGTAGAATATGAAGGACGTACTTGATCTTATTGCTAGAATTATGATTTCAACCATTTTTTTGTTTGAAGCATTTGATTCTATTGTTTACTATAAGAGCACACAAAATACAATGACAGAGTATAATGTCTTGTGGAGGCAGGACATCCTCCTGATTGGGGCTATTATCCTGCTGATCTTTGGAGGATTACTTATTTTAATTGGATATCGAGCAAAATTTGGGGCTGTCTTACTCCTCTGTTACTGGATACCGGTTACACTCATTGTGCATTCTTTTTGGGATGCACCGGAAGAAATTAGGAGGGTGCAAAGTATCTTGTTTATGAAAGACATAGCTATTATTGGAGGGCTCTTGATGTTATTGGTACATGGCAGTGGTAAGTATAGTGTCAAGCGGATGCTAGCCGTGATGCGCCTTCCAAAGGATTAGCTTTTTAGATAAAATTTAATCTTCTTTTTTTTCATCTTCTGCATTCAAAGCTTCACCACAATACATGCAAAATACTGCATCAATATCATGTCCTTCTTTAGAGCAATAACGGCAGACTTGAGTACTTACTTGAAGCCCAGCCAATTCCTTCTCTAAAATCTTTTTATGCTTCTTTTTTAGCTTCTTACCGTTTATATTTTCACTAACAATTTCACCAGATACAATTCCTGTTGGTACCGCGATAATGGCATAACCTAAAATCATTAGAATGGATGCGAGTGTTTGGCCTAAACTGGTAACGGGGTGTATGTCTCCGTAGCCTACGGTAGATACCGTTACAATCGCCCAATAGATGGATCTGGGTATGCTTGTAAACTCTTCACCATTGACATTGCCTTCAATCACGTACATAATAGATCCGAAAATGCAAACAACGATACTTACAAAAAATAGGAATACAAATATCTTTTGTCGGCTATTATTTAGGGCATTCAATATGAGTCGACCTTGTTGAAGGAAGCCCACCATTTTGAATATTCGAAAAACTCTCAATAGTCTTAAAGCTCGAATAACCATAAGTGATTCAATTCCCGCTCCTAGGAATAGTGCTAGATAAGTAGGAAGAATAGCTAGTAAATCAATTACTCCAAAAAAACTGGTGGCATATTTTATGGGCCGATAAGTACAATACAATCTAAGGATGTATTCTGCAGTAAAGAAAATGGTAAAAAACCACTCCAGACTATAAAAAATACCATGAAAATTATCTCTGTAAGAAGGCACACTCTCTAGCATTACAATAAGTACACTAGCGATGATCATTACGATCAATATAGAATCAAAGAATTTTCCTTCGGGAGTATCCGCTTCAAAGATTACTTCGTGAAGTCGTTCCTTTAAAGGATTCCCTGTATTATGCTTGCTCATTGTGGCGCTGTGGAGTAGATAAGTCTTTCATGTAAAGAAAAGAAAGCTAAACACTTTTTATTTTCATCGGATTACCAATTCAAATCGGTTAGGTATCAGTTTTGGGATGACCTCCTCTAACTTGTGAATAGCTTTCTTTTTAAAACTATGTATTTTTTTACTTTAAATAGACTTCTAGGAAGTATTGATATACAACGTGTTGTATACTATTACAATATAAGGCTTTTTTTTAATAAGTTCCAAACATTTAGATTTATCATAATATCTACGTGTATAAACAAGCATTTATACCTTCTAGTTTATACATTAAGTTTTTAGTAATATTTATAATATTATATAAGTAATTATTTCTTGCTCAGAGGGTTTTATATTGGATTTATACCAAATTAAGGAATTTTACTCTGCTGAACTAAATCCATTTTTATTGGTAAAATCTGAATACATATTTTTATTTTTTTGCATCAGTGGATGATTCTATGTCGAACCCCTAGATTAAAAGTTTGTGGCAATACTCCTGAGAAGAATCTTTCTATTGGCAGATATTTGGTATATAAGAGCTCGAATTCCAAATTCGGAATGGGGCGATATTTAATTCCTCCTCCATATTCATAGGGAATAGTCGTTGTCGCATAGAAAGTCCAATGCTCATTTGGAAAGAAATTATAAAATATTTTAAAAAAAGGAAGAGCTCTTGGCCTTGGGAAAAAATCGTACCACAGGCTAAGTTCGATAAAGACATTAGATTTACTATTGATCAAATAATCGAAAAATATTTGACTGAAGCTCGTCCAATTTCCATCAATTTTTCTTTCAATGGGTGCATAAAAGCTTTGTTGAAAACTCAATAGTGGAATAGTTTTAAATGGAATAAATCTAATCCTTTGGCCTACATGCGTTAAACCATGATCATTGGTAAAAGGAAGATAATCAGATGTCTTATTAAACAGGCTGTCAGATCTCAAAAGCTTCCTATTAAATAACAGTGGATTAAAAGGACTATCTGCAAAAGGCGCATTGAGTATATTACTTTTGTAAATCAAATCGAACCCGACATTCAGGTTTGGATAGATGCCGATGCTCACTTGCAAGAAACTACTGAAATAGGAACTTTGACTATTCAATTCCTCAAATCCATCATATTGATTTTGATGGTATAAAGCATTGAATAATTTAATTTCAGCATCGCCTTCTCTGAGTAAGGTTCCTGCCAACAAAAAGTCATATTTGCCTGGTTCATCTTCTTGAGCAAGAAGGCTGAGACTTGTAAAAAACACGATAATAAATATACCCCAGTACCTAACTCCCATATTATCTCATCTTAAATAGAATACAAAATTGATCCGCTAATATTTAATTACACAAAATCAGAATCATCCCATTCTGGTCTCAGTTTCTGCAATTCTTTAAGTTCCAATTGTTCTTCTTGATCTAAGTCTTCATCTTGAGATAACTCCCTAAATCTTCTTTTTTTTGCTTCTATCTTTTCTAGTTCTTTTTGAATTTCTCGATCTTCCCATGAATCTCCATAAAAAGGTGTACCAAATACTTCTACGGCTTCAAATGCAAGTGCAATTCCCCAGCCAACAGCAGGGAAAATACACCATAAAAAGATGGGAGCTATGCGTAGGTTGATGATAAGAAGAAATATATTAACGATTAGATAGGTGGTGAGATGGTTGTAAAATTTCTTTTTCTTTTCGACCCTTAATTTTGCTTTCTCTAGATCTGTTAATTCTCTTTTCATGAATGTTACTAACTGCCTTGATTGAATAAGTTTTTAAGCCGCCTTCCTGAAATCATGAAGAGGCCACCAATCAATCCCCCTAAAAGAAGGCTAATTAAACATAGGACATAAGGTCCTAATCCTCCAAATACGATTCCTAGTTTTTCAAAAAACTCAATGTTGGAAATCTTTACTGAATAAAACGCATGAGCACCCCAGATGATTGCCATGATGCAAAAACCTATCATGAAAACATCAAAATTTTTGGCAGTGAATAAATAGCCTGCAATCAGAAAAACGATACATATCAACCATAGTGGCATCAGGCTAAAATGCAATGCTGCTATGATAGCAAAAAGGACAATGATATTTAGGAAGTTCTTTTTCAAGGCTCTATAGTAGTTTTGGCAAGAAGTTTATCCGCAGGGAAAGAAGCTTCAGTTCTCGGGAATAATAAGTTGTAATATTCTCCCTTGGCAAATTTGTCAATCATATTGTTATAATACTTGCTTGCTGGATTTCCAGATTGCCCACCTGGATAAATTCCATAGGCACGCATCTCTTCACCGAGTTCTACCACCATCCTCCATGAAGGTCCACCGCCTGGTCTCATGGCATTTAGTGCATTCGCTACACCTCCGTTTTGCATATTGTGATAAGAGAAAGCTTCTATCCGAGCTAAATGTTGAACCTTAGTAGCTTTGCGATCTACCCAAGTGTAGTTATCATCCAGCTTTGAAGTCTTATCGTACATCTCTAAGAATGAATTGGTCACGATGTCTTTGGCTGTTTCTTTTTTATTGGTTTTAATTAGGTCAAAATATTTATTGTTAGGGTCTTTCAGCAATTCGATGCTTACCCATGATTCAACACTTCGTACTGCAATACTATCTTTAAGATGTTGAATTTCATCCCAGGTGTTTTTATAGTATTGTATAAACCACTCTTGAAAATGCAAAGCATCTTTTGAATCAGCTTCATATTTATAATCCCACTTAGCTAAGCTATTTAAAACTTTAATTTGTTCTGGATTTAATCTTGATTTGTCAATCAAACGTAAAAACTGGGGTAGGGCATAAATGGCTCTTTGACTGGAGTTATCCAATTGCAACTGCATCATATCTTCTACGGTAATCTCATCCATCTTATACAATTGGTCAATCAAATACTGTCCACGATAATCTTCAAAATAAGGAGCACCATTATATGGATAAGGGTAGTTTTCATCTGTAGTCATTTGGTTGGCAGAAGCTAAAAATTGCCTTTCTGGATTTTTACTAAACGGATTATGTGCTTTTGGAATAAAACCATTCCATCCATTTTTTGAATCATTACCCATCTCTATATACTTACCTTGATCCTTAGCTCTTAGGGGTAAATTGCCAGATACATTTAGTGCAATGTCTCCATCCTTGGATGCAAACACAATATTTTGTGCGGGCTTTTCATAAGCATCTACAGCTTCTTTCCATTCTTCAATATTGCTAGCTTTATTAAGGCTTAGATTGAAAAGTTGTTCAGTGGGATTCATGCTTTGATGGGACAACCATCTCATTGCAATATCGTTTCCATTTATTTCTTGAATCGGCCCCCAATGACAGTATTTAATGGTATCTATGGACGGACTCATTCCTTTGATATTGATGATTTCAATTCTTGTTTCTATTGCCACTTTTTTGCCATCAAGCCAGTAATGTGTCTTATCATCATCTACCCAATCTATCACATACCAATCTGTAACATCATGCCCAACATTGGTAAAGCCCCAAGCTATATTTTCATTAAACCCAATGTTAATGCCTGATATCCCAGGGATACTAACTCCATAGCAAGAATATTCATTTGTGCTAATGTGCAATTCATACCAAATAGATGGTAAGGAAAAATCTAAATGTGGATCGTTGCATAAAATGGCATTGCCATTTTTTGTTTTCGAAGCAGCAACTACCCAATTATTACTTCCATCCATTTTAGGAAGCGGGGCGATGTCTCGCCTTAGTTGAGAACTTAAGACTGGATGGGTTTTACTGTTATTTTCTTTAGGAGTAAAATTCCACTCAGTACCTTCAGGGATAATTGATTTTTGGTTTGGATTGTCTTCTGGATATAACAACTGATAATCTTCTTCACTAAAGTGATTTTTGGAAATAGTAGATTCCCAATCATACTCCCCATTGTTTAAAGATTGGCACATGGCAAGTAAAATAAGAGCAGACTTCTTCGTGTCCCATAACTGGGGTTTGTAGCCAATTAATTTAAACTCAAGCGGATAGTCTTTATATTTTAGCTGAGAGATGTACGCATTGATTCCCTCTATATATTTATCCATGAGATTGCTATATGTAGGGTTTTTATTCCAGACTTTTGTAATATTTTCAGCGGCCCAGGTCATACCTTTTGTTCGCTGTTTTTTATCTAGGCTGAGGGCTTTACTGCCAACAATTTCAGAAAGCTGACCAGCTGTAGCTCTACTTAAAAAATCCATTTGCCAAAGACGATGTTGGGCTTCTAAATAGCCTTGTGCAAAAAAAGCTTCTTCATCTGAATTGGCATAGATGTGCGGTACTAATTTATCGTCATATAAAATACTTAGATCAGTTAAAGTTTCACCTTGACTTGAAATGGTTTCAGGGATTTTGTCAGCTGTACGTGCAGTAGCATAAAATCCCTCATTGGGACTAAATAATTTTAATACAGGAGGTATAGAAGTTTCACCAATATTAATTCCATTTAAACCTAGGTATAATAAACCTGTGCTGAGTAAAATGGTAAACAAAGAGCGAAAAGTATTCATATTAGTTTTTCGTAAAGAAATATTCGTTTTCAGATGATAATGATTCATTATAAAAATATGAATCGTAATCAAATGCTTTGATTGACTCCTTGTCTGTTATTTTATTTTTAATGATAAAGTTCGCTACCATTCCTCTAGCCCTTTTTGCATTGTAAGATAAGAACTTGTACTTCCCATCTCTAAATTCTCTAAAGTGGATATCTAGTATTTCACCTTGGAGATCCTTTTTTTGTAAAGCTGAGAAATACTCTTTTGAAGCGAGGTTGACGATTAACTTTGACGAATGATTTTTTAATTCTTTATTGATAAATTTTGTGAGTTTATCTCCCCAAAATTGGTATAAATTAGTTCCTCTTTCAGTCTTCAGTCGGATGCCCATTTCTAATCGATAATCTTGCATTAGATCCATGGGTTTTAATATTCCGTATAGACCGGATAAAATTCGCAAATGTTTTTGAGCAAAATTAAAATCTGTTTTTTTAAAATTTTCCGCTTCTAGACCAACATAAACATCTCCTAAGAATGCGAGAACAGCAGGTCTGCTATTTTTTTCTGTAAAGCTTGATCGAAAAGTTTTATATCTATAGTTATTGAGTTCTGCGAGCGCATCACTGATCTTCATCAGCTTTTTTAAGTCAGAAGGTGTTTTGGTTTTCATGATCTCTAAGAGTTCTTTGGTGTCTTGCCGAAAAGAAATCTTACTACTTTCAATTTTTAGCTTAGGAGTTTCTTCACGAAGTTTTTTTGAAGGGGAAAGTAAGAGTATCATTTACTGATGGAATTTGTTGTTAAAATACAATTGATTTTAAATTGAAAGGTTCAAATGATGAACATTTTTTTAATAAAAAAAGCTCTTACCTATAGGTAAGAGCTTTGGTAAATTTTAATTATTAATATTTAGTCAACCACTGTAAAAGGCAATGCCTTAAAGTGACTTAAAGATTTAATATGAATAAAGTATTGACCTGGAGCAAAATCACTCACATCTAATACTTTAGAAATCTCATTGATTCCAGTGATATTATTAATGCTGATATAATCAAGTTGCTTACCAACACTATTGAAAATTTTCAAATCAATAGACTGAGAAGAAGCTACTTCATTAAGCTCTAAAATGATGTATTCACGTGCTGGGTTTGGAAAGATGTGGAAATCTTCATTTCTACAGTTATTATCAAAAATTTCAACATGTGAAGAAGAAGAAGCCAGATCAGCATCTACTTGCATCAATCTGTAATAGACTGCGCCTGTTAATTTAGTAATATCTTGATCGTAATACTGATAATGTTGTGTGCTAGTTGAGTTGCCTTGTCCAGCTACTTCAGCGATATCTGTCCAAGATGCTTCGAATTCAGTTTTTCTCTGAATCACAAACTTCTCGTTATTAAATTCTGATTCAGTAGACCAGTTTAATAGAACTTTCTCACAATCATCTGAGTCAACAGTAAATTTAGTAAGAGTAATAGGAATAAGCGCACATGGGTCAAAAATACAATCTCCAATTTGTGGATCAACCATATAGTAAGTCCACCCTGTATGCTCAACAGATTCTTCTAGTGCGATACCAGGTCCTCCAGCCGGATTGACCGCGATCATTTCAACACCATCAGATCCACTTGCAAAACCAGAGCCATCTGTATCATGATCCCATACTAAAGGACCACAAACAGGACTTACGCTCCAATCAACATTTGCAGATTCAAAGCAGGCTTGATACAAATAGGACCAATCTGCGCCTGTTGCTAATTCAAGTGCTGTTGCTCCAACCCTTTTGTAGTTGTCAAGTATGTATACAAATTCGCCAGTGAATCCAAAGAAAGATTGTCCTGCTCCAGAAGCGCCAGTTACAGCGGTACCACCTTCTTCAAGAAAGTAAGATGGATCAGGATTTCTAAAATCGACAAAGGTCAATTTATCGTCATCTATGTACATTCTAATATTTAACTCATCTAAAAGTACGCTTGGCTGATCTGCTTGTGCTTCTACATCATAGCAAACGACTGTCGCTTCAGGACAATCAACTGGTGTAGGAGTAGCAAACCTCAAAGTCACGTTCTGAGCATTGATATTTGAAAATATAAAAAGGCAAGGGAGTAGTAGTGCGTAAAAATTACATTTCATATTTCGTAGTAAATTCATGTTAGCGGTTCGAATGGCATCGCAATATGCGAATTTTTAGTCAAATAAAGTAATGAATTCCATTTGGTTTTATGAAAAAAATAGCTTCTAAGCAGCTGATTATATTGGGATTAAGCAAAAAAAAAGCTACAAAATTTATTTGCAGCTTTTTGATCTTTTTTATTTTCTCTTAGTAATAATCCTTCATTTTAACCAGAGAATAAATTACTCCTGGTAACCATAAGAGTAAGGATAATACAAGTGCAATAATCCAATTATTTCCTGACCAATCATCCAATAAGCCCATTGCTAGCCATCCTAAACCGACAATCGCAAGAACGATATAAATAGGTTGGTCAAGATCAGTAGCTTCAGCATGTTTTGCGATATGCTTTTGAGCTATTTTAAGTTGAGCTTTCTCAACAAAATTCATTTTTTTTCCTGTCTGTTTTTCAATTGAAGCAGGGGTCATTGCTAAAATTTGTTCAACAGTAATCTTTTCTGTTTCATTTTGAATAGCAGAATTTACAGGCACTACAGCAAAAGCCGAAGCAGTAAAGAGTATTCCAATGAAAAAAGTAAAAATTGACTTCATAATCTGATTTTAAATTGATTTAATATTTAAAAATAAAAAAATTATTATGATTTGCATTAAATAAAAAAGGCAGCATAATACTTTATACTGCCTTTCTATATTTTATTACTTAAATCTTCCTAGTTAGGATTGATCAAGGATGGTTTTGCACTTGGAACAGCTTCTCCTTCAGCTGGAGCAGCATTAATTTTTCCAATAACCTTCAAAACAACAGGATCTCCTCCTTCATTGGTGGTAATCTTTACAGTTTTGTTGATAGGTCCCACTCTTTTAGTATCATAACGAATCTCAATCTGAGCAGATTCACCTGGCATAATAGGCTCTTTAGGCCATTTAGGTACTGTACATCCGCAACTTCCTTTTGCATTGGTAATGACTAAAGGCTCATCACCTGTGTTCGTAAACTTTGCGACTCTTAAAGGCTCAGAACTTTGGTCAATAGTTCCATAATCTACGGTTGTGGATTCAAAGGTCATTTTTGGACCAGGCATGTCTACATCTTTGAAGACACCTTGATTCGCTTGCGCTTCTAAACCCATGATACCAACGGTGCAAAAAGCAAGAAAGAAAAATAGTAATTTTTTCATTTTATATTTTTAATCTAGTGTTAATACAAATAATACTACAAAGTTAAGCATTGCAATCTATAAGTCAAGTTAATGAGCTGTTAAAATTTGTTAATGATAGAAGCTTTGTAAGGCTTAAAATCTCTAATCTTTGCACAAAATCGTATCTTTGGATTCGACTTTGTATCATACCAACCATCGAAATTTAATTGAATGCTCGACTTCCCGAAATTAGCTAATTTCCATAATGATGACCTACCTGAACAGAAAAAATTTAAAAACGAAGTTTTAAAGGATTTTTGGATTTGTTTGGTGAGCAGGGAAACGAGCTTATTGTGTCGGAAAGAAGTACTTACTGGTAAGGCTAAATTTGGTATATCCGGCGCTGGTAAAGAAGTACCTCAAATTGCGATGGCAAGAGCATTTCATAAAGGTGATTTTCGAGCAGGCTATTATAGGGATCAGACATTTATGTTTGCTATTGGAGAATTAACTGTTCGTGATTTTTTTGCTCAATTATATGCAGATCCAATCAATGATCCTCATTCTGGTGGCAGACAAATGATTGCCCATTACGCAACTGATTTTATTGATAAAGATGGTGCTTGGACGAAGCACACAGATAAGTATAACATCTCCGCAGGTGTTTCTTCTACAGCTGGTCAAGCTGCAAGGTCTATGGGCTTGGCGCTTGGATCAAAAATCTATCGAGCTTTAGATTATCTAGATAAAGAAAAGCATTTTTCGGATAACGGAAATGAAGTTTGTTTTAGCACCATTGGAGATGCTAGTACTTCCGAAGGCGTATTTTGGGAATCGCTTAATGCAGCAGCAGTAGCAAAGGTGCCATTAGTGTGTTCCGTTTGGGATGATGGATACGGAATTTCTGTTCCTGTAGAATTACAGACAGTAAAAGGTAGTATTTCAAAAGCTTTACAAGGATTTGTAATAGATGATGAAGGGAAAGGAATTTATTTATACAATGTTAAGGCTTGGAATTATCCAGAACTAATTTCCCTTTACGAAAGAGCCGTTAAATTAACTAGAGAAACCCATATTCCTAGTTTGATACATGTGGACGAATGCACACAACCTCAAGGGCATTCAACTTCTGGTTCGCATGAAAGATATAAGCCAAAAGAAAGATTGGAATGGGAAGCAAATCATGATTGTATTGAAATCATGGCAAAGTGGATGCTGGAAAATGGTATAATTGATTCAGAAAATTTGCAAAGCTTAAGAGTCCAAGCGAAAGAATACGTTCGAGAACAAAAAAATATTGCCTTCAAATCATTTCATGGTCCTGTAAAGGAAAAGCAAGAAAAACTTGAAAAAATCATTCAGAAACTTTCTGAATTGGATCAAACACTAGTTAGTCAATCTCTAAAAGAACTTAAGAGTTATACAAGTCCAGTTAGTTCCGAACTTCTACGAACAGCAAGAAAATTGTATAGCCAAATAGCTATAATGGATGTTGAGAAATCCAAAGAATTGAAAAGCTGGATTGAAAATGAAGAGCTAAAGGCTCACGAAAATTATGGAACTCATCTATATAGTGAAACAAAAAATTCTGCACTCAATGTTCCAGTAGTTCCTGCGGTATATTCAGAAACTAGTGAAAATCTTAATGGCTATAAGATTATTAATAATTTCTTCAAAATGAAATTTGAACAATATGATAATATCGTAGCTTTTGGAGAAGATGTGGGGCAGATTGGAGATGTAAATCAAGGTTTTACAGGTTTGCAAGAAAAGTATTCGATTCATAGAGTTTGGGACTCAGGAATTAGGGAATGGACTATCATGGGGCAAGCCATTGGCCTAGCCATGAGGGGGTTTAGACCGATAGCAGAAATTCAATATTTGGATTATTTGGTTTATGGTTTGCCGCCTTTAATGGATGACTTAGCTACATTAAGATATCGTTCGGTAGGAAAACAAATGGCTCCTGCAATTATTAGGACAAGAGGACATAGATTAGAAGGTATTTGGCATACTGGTTCACCCATAGGCATGATCCTTAATTCATTAAGGGGAATCTATGTGTTGGTTCCAAGAAATATGGTTCAAGCTGCAGGGATGTACAATACCATGTTGAGCTCAGACGACCCATGCTTACTAATTGAGGTGCTCAATGGTTATAGACGAAAAGAAATATTACCGGATAATTTCGCTGATTTTACTGTCCCATTAGGTGTGCCAGAAATACTGCAAAAAGGAGAAGATGTAAGCTTGGTAAGTTATGGAGCTTGTATACAAGAAGCTGAAAAAGCCTTGATTATTTTGAATCAATTAGGTATCAGTGTTGAGTTAATTGATGTACAAACTCTGATTCCTTTTGATCTTGAGTATAGTATTGCTGAGAGTTTGAAAAAAACCAATCACTTGGTTATACTTGATGAAGATGTGCCAGGTGGAGCCTCGGCTTATATTTTAGATAAAATTTTAAATGAACAATCTGGATTTAAGTATTTAGATAACAATGCAAAATGTATCACGGCCAAAGAACATCGAACTCCATATGGAGATGATGGTGATTATCATTCAAAGCCCAATGCCGAGGATATTGTAAAATGCATTTATCAATTGATGCAAGATCAGCAGCCAGACCGATACCCGAAAATATATTAGTAGATTTTCGAGTTTAATCTATCTTTGGATTTATTTTAATACGCCGTGAATATATCTTCATCATTAGTCATCATTCCTACCTACAAAGAAAAGGAGAACATCGAAAAGATCATCAAAGCGATTTTAGACCTTAATGGTGATTTTCATATTCTAATAGTTGATGATAATTCTCCAGATGGAACAGCTGAAATTGTAAAGCGACTCATCCAGCAAAGTGATCAAAAATTACATCTACTTGAACGTGAGGGTAAATTAGGCTTGGGCACGGCTTATATAGCAGGATTTAAATGGGGTCTTGAAAGAAATTATCAATACCTATTTGAAATGGATGCTGATTTTTCACACAATCCAAAAGATTTATTGAGACTTAGAGCACCATGTGAAAATGATGAGGCAGATCTAATTATTGGATCAAGATATATTGAAGGTGGAGGCATGAAGAATTGGGGTTTCGATAGACTCTTTCTTTCTTACACAGCTTCTCTATATGTTAGACTTTTAACTGGGATGCATGTAAAAGATAGTACAGGAGGTTTTAAATGTTATCATAGGAAGGTACTTGAAGCTATAGATTTAGATAAAGTCGAATTTATTGGATATGCTTTTCAAATTGAAATGAAATACAAGGCTTATTGTAAAAATTTCAGGTTATTAGAGATTCCAATAATATTTAAAGATCGAGAAGAAGGAGAATCTAAAATGTCACTTGCTATAGTCAAAGAAGCAATCACTGGCGTAATTAAAATGCGCAGAAACAAGAAACACTTTTTATAAGGCTCTTAGAAATAAAAAAAGCCAGACCCAAGGGTCCAGCTTTTTTTTGTTCATCTATTATAAAGTTATAGTAACATAACGCTATAATTTTTATCTGATTCTAATTTCAACTCTTCTGTTTTGACGTCTTCCTTCAGATGTTGCATTGTCACCAATTGGATAAGTTTCACCAAATCCTGATGAGCTTAATAAGCTTCTTGATACACCTTTAGTTGCTAAGTAATCTAAAACCGCTTGAGCTCTATTTCTAGATAGCGTTAAGTTACTTGTCTCCGATCCTTGAGAATCAGTATGACCTTCAATGGTAATTGCAATATTTCCGTAAGACTTTAATTTTGCAACAATTTCATTTAAGATGCCATAAGAAGCAGAAGATAAAGTAGCAGAACCAGTGTTGAATTTTACTTCATAACGAGCTCTTCTAAATAACTCCTGTAAGTCAGGATACGCGCTTGTTGTGGTTCTTGTTGTAGTGGTTGTACCTGTAACAACTCTTCCTTCTTGATAACCTTCAGCGTATGTCTCTGTTCGAGTCTCATATGATCTGTCATCTTTTTCGTAACCTCTAGTCTCAGCTTGAGTCGTTGTGGTTCCTGAACGAGAGATTACACCTCTACCAGTTGCTCCAGTATATGTCTTACCATCGTTAGATGTCTTTGTTACAACCTCAGTTTTTGTAGTGGTTGTTGTTGTTTTTGTTTCAACTTTAGCCGCAGCTTTTGCTTCTGCTTCTGCTTTAGCTTTTGCTTCAGCCTGAGCTTTAAGTCTAGCAGCTTCTCTTTTTTCAGCTTCTAGTCTAGCAGCAGCTTCTTTTTCAGCTCTGATTCGAGCTCTTTCTTCAGCAGCAGCTTTTGCTTCCATTTCAGCTTTTAGTTTAGCTTCTGCTTCAGCAGCAGCTTTTGCAGCCATGTCAGCTTCAGACATTGGACATCCGTCAAATTGCTTGATTCCAGCTATATTTGGGCATTTATCCTTACTGTCAAAGATTCCGTCACCATCTGTATCAATTTTTACAACTGCACCTGCTTTTGATGGTCCAAAATTGAATTGGATTCCTAAAGCATTTTGCAAGAAATGATCATTACCGTCTGTTTCAGTATGTAAGTCATAGTCATTTCCAAAGTTAAGTCCATAAGTAGCTTTCCAGAATAAGTCTGCAGCAGATCCAAGACCTAATCTTATTCCTAATCCTACAGGAACACCAAAATTGGTGATTGATTCAACAGGACCTCGACCTTCCATCATTGCAACGTGGCTATTAATACCTAATCCAGCATGCAAGAAAGGTTGGAATTTTGACCCAACACCACCTAATTTATATAAGGCGCTTAGATCAACATTTGTCATGTTATTCACAAATGCGTCTCTATTCCATTCAAAGATACCAAGGCAACCATATGTTCCTTCAAGACTTAAATCTAATCTTGGTGTGATGCAACGGTTAATGTGAACTCCTCCAAAAGCTTGGTAGGGTTGATCTCCATCAAAAATAGTATTTCCTAAACTACCATTGTAGGCATTTTTACCTGTAGAGATACCAAAGGACCATGGATTGTCAGCATTTTGAGCATGTAATACCATAGTAAGACAAGACATTAATAATAATGTCAAAGTTAATTGTTTAATGTGCTTCATTTTTAAGCAAATGTTTATATGAGAAAGAATAATTATTTTTTGATTACTAGTGAGACAGTAAAAATTAAATAACAAATAATAAAGCCATATTCATTTGTTGAATATGCTTGGGTAACGATGTTTCAATTAAAAATGTGGAGTTAAGAAAAGCTTAAAGTTGCCTTTGCAAAAGTAATTGCTTTCGATTTCAATACCTAATTATGACTTTCATTATTGAATTTGGTCACAATTCCATCAAAATTAAATTTTGCCAAAAAAGTGACTAAAAATTTCCTCCAAAAACACATGCTTACACTTTCTCCCACCTTGGGAATTTATTGATTTTAGAAGTTATTTTATTAAATATTTAATTAGCTGATAATCAATATATTATTAATTAAAAAAAATCGTATAATACATAGTTGAATAATTCATAATATGTAATCAATTTGATTACAGTTAGTAGTGAATTACATTTTTTTTAAATATTTTGTGGCAAAAAGTGGTAAAAAGTGGAATATTGTTTTAGATTTACATTGTATTTAACTAACTGAGCGTGTAATATGTACCATTTGACAGGCGAATATGAGTGTAAAATGGATGCCAAAGGGAGGATAAAGCTGCCCGCAGCTTTGGTTCGACAATTGGAAAGTGGTACGCTTACCTTCTTTGTAAATAGAGGTATGGAAAAATGCTTATCGCTTTTCACTAAGAAAACTTGGGAAGCGAAAATGGAGCAAATCGGTCAACTCAATCCATACGATCCCAAGCACAGGCAGTTTATTAGGTTTTTTCAGAGAGGAGCTACTGAGGTGGTTTTGGACTCAAGTGGAAGATTGTTAATACCTAAGCATTTGCATCCTTATGCAGGGATAAAGAAGACCATAGTATTGAGCGGAATATTGAATTATGTAGAGATCTGGTCCAAAGAGAACTATGGAATAGAATTAGAAAATGAGCCTGAAGACTTTTCTGCTTTAGCACAAGAAGTTTTTGGGAACAAGGCGAACGACTATAATAAAGAAAACTAAGGCTTAGAAAAATGTTTCACGAGCCCGTACTATTAGACGCATGTATTGAAGGTTTGAAAATAAGAACTAATGGTGTTTATGTGGATGCCACCTTTGGTGGCGGAGGCCATTCCAAATCGATTTTAAAACACCTGGGCGACAAAGGTCGCTTATTCGGAATTGACCAAGATGATGAGGCAATAGAGAATCAAATTGATGATCCTCGCTTCACTATGATCAAATCCAATTTTAGGTATTTGAAAAACTTTTTAAACTATTACCAACTAGAGCAAGTAGATGGAATTCTCGCAGACTTCGGAATTTCTTCTCATCAGATTGATACACCAGAAAGAGGATTTTCTTTTCGGTACGAGGCTGAGCTTGATATGAGAATGAATCAACAGAATGCTGCAGACGCAAGTCATGTTATTAACGAATATGATCTAAATGATTTGCAAAATGTCTTCAGTAGATATGGGGAAATAAGAAACTCCAGAACACTCGCTCTTAGGATTATTGAAAGGAGAAAAGAGGCAAAAATTTATACCATTGCCGATTTTCTGGAAACAATCGAATCCTGCATTAAAGGAAATAGAAATAAGTATTTAGCGCAGCTCTTCCAAGCCATTCGTATAGAAGTGAATGATGAAATGGGGGCTCTCAGAAACTTTTTGCATCAAAGTGTGGAATGTCTAATTGTAGGAGGAAGGCTGGTTGCCATGAGTTATCATTCTCTAGAAGATCGAATGGTTAAAAATTTGATCAAGTCTGGAAATGTGGACGGGAATTTAGATAAGGATGATTTTGGAAATATCAATCGGCCATTAAAGGCTGTGAATAAAAAAATTATCATCGCCAGTGAAGAGGAATTGAAGCGTAATCCAAGGGCAAGAAGTGCAAAACTAAGAATAGCAGAAAAAATATAAATAAGAATTGAGCAACAAGAAAAAAAATAGCATTTGGGCAAATATTGGGATGGACTTTTTCTATGCCAAACTACCCTTTGTGTTTTTTGCTGGGTTTTTAGCAATTCTATATATCGCTAATTCTCATTATGCGGAGAAAAAAGTGAGAGAGATTCAATCTCTTCAAAAAGAATTGCAAAATGAAAAATGGAGATATATGGCGATTGAAGCTGACATTATGTATAGCACTACACAATCGCAATTGAATGATGGAGTGGTTAAAGCAGGTTTAGAAAAGCCTAAAGAGGCACCGTATAAATTTGAGCTTTTTGATGACGAGAGAAAATGAAAGAGAAGAAAAGCGAACTACTTCTAAGAGTATATATCCTCTTTTTTACAGTGCTGGCAGTAGCAATAGTACTTTTTTTAAAGACTGCACAAATAGCCATTGTAGAAGGGGACAGATGGTCTGCGAAAGGAGATAGTCTTTATTTGAAATATGTCTCTATCGAAGCTGATAGAGGAAATATATTATCGGAAGATAGCCGCTTAATGGCCACTTCCATACCGTTCTTTGAAATACGAATGGATTTAAATTGTGATGGATTGACAGATGAGCTTTTCAATCAGCACATTGATTCACTCTCATACTATTTGTCTAGGCTTGTGTACCAAGACCAGTCAAAAGAGCAAGTGAAGCAAAGGTTGAAAGCAGAGCGAAAGCGAGGTTCTCGTTATATGTTAGTCAAGCGCAAGGTGAATTATGAAGAGTTGGAAAAAATAAAAAAATTTCCACTTTTTCGCTTAGGTCGGAATACAGGGGGGCTTATCGTTGTGCGTAAAAGCCAGCGACAAATGCCATTTAAATCTCTAGCCAATCGAACCATTGGTAAGGTTGGCGAAGGTGCCAAGCCTGTAGGCTTAGAAGGTTATTTCGACTCCACACTTTCTGGAGAAGCTGGTAAGAAATTAATGCAACGTGTTGCATACAATACTTACATACCTGTTAATAACTTAACAGAAATCGAGCCAAAGTCTGGAGCTGATATTCAAACGACCATCAATCTTGATATGCAAGACATTGCACACAATAGTTTGAAGGATGCTTTGAAACATCATAATGCTCAATTTGGTACTGCCATAATTATGGAGGTTGAAACTGGGGCTATCAAGGCGATCGCAAATTTAGGAAAGTCTAAGTATGGATATGTTGAGGACACCAACCATGCCATTGGAGAAGCTTTCGAACCTGGTTCGACATTTAAGCTTCCAAGCATAATGGCTTTAATGGATGATGGATTGGCAGGACCTAATACGAAGGTAAACTTAGAAAATGGTCAAACGAGATTTTACGATCGCTATATGAGGGATTCACATTTTCACGGATTGGACGAAGTGAATATGGAGAAAGCATTTGAGATTAGTTCGAACGTGGGAATCGCAAAATTAGTGAATCAGTTGTATCGCCGCCAAAATAATTCTAGAGGCTACCTTCGGAAATTGAGGCAATTTCATCTTGATAGAAAAACAGGCATTGAGGTGATGGGAGAAGCAGATGCGTTTGTAAAGAATCCTGATAGAAAGGAAGATAATTGGAGTGGCATTACTTTGCCATGGATGTCAATAGGATATGAAGTTGAGGTTACAGCAATTCAAATGCTGAATTTTTACAATGCTGTTGCCAATGATGGTAAAATGATGAAGCCTTATTTGGTAAGTAAAGTGTTTCATGAAGGTGAATTGGTGAAAGAATTTAAACCAAGAGTCCTCAATAATCAAATAGCAAAAGAAAGCACCATTGAACATGCGCAGACTTTATTAGAAAATGTTGTTGTGAGAGGGACTGCAAAAAGATTAAAATCAAATCAATATGATTTTGCAGGGAAGACAGGAACTGCTTGGTTCGATTATGATATCGAAGCGCAAACTAAAAAATACAGAGCTTCATTTATTGGGTATTTCCCAGCAGATAAACCGAAGTACAGTATCATGGTTTTAATCAGCGATCCTAAGCAAAATGGGTTTTATGGAGGGGCTGTAGCAGGGCCAGTTTTTAGGTCTATCGCAGATCAGCTTCATGCATATGATACGGATTTTGCGAAGTCTTTTACTAAGGCAGAATCAAATTGGGCCAATTCTGAGAAGGTGTTTAATAGTGGATATAAATCAGATTTTAAAAAGCTTAATGATACCCTAGGTTTTGAAATGAATTTTCCACCAACGGGTAATTGGGTCAATATCGAGAGTGAAGCACATAGTTTGATTGCAGAGCGAATTGCTTTCAATAAATCAAAATTGCCAGATGTTGTAGGGATGGGATTAAGAGATGCGATTTATATTCTTGAAAATGTTGGAGCCCATGTAGAGTTAAGTGGGTCTGGAAAAGTTAAGGAACAAACCATTCGTAAAAAGGAAGGACTACAAACAATTGTAGAACTGAAATTAGAATAATTAAAATTGAAAATACTAAAAGAGATATTACCTGAAAAGTCAGGATACGAGATTAGAGGGGAGGATGGAATTGAAATAATGGATGTGACAATCGATTCAAGAAAGGTCGAAAAAGACTCCTTGTTTATTGCGCAAAAAGGTATGACTGTAGACGGTCATAGTTATATAGAAAAGGCAATTGAGAGAGGAGCTTCATGTGTTGTCTGCCAAGATTGGCCGGCAAGATTTTTTGACCAGGTGGTTTATGTGCGTGTTGAAAATTCGAAAGAAGCTATAACAGAAATTTGTCAAGCATTTTTTGAAAGCCCTTCAACTGCTATGGATCTCATTGGGATTACAGGGACAAATGGAAAGACGACCACTGCTACTTTACTCTTTGATTTGTGCAGGTCAATAGGAGAGCATGTTGGCTTGATCTCAACAGTTGAAAATCGAATAAATGAAGAGGTGCTTGTTTCAACACATACCACTCCAGATATCGTGAGCGTGTATAGATTGTTGCACAAGATGAAGGAGCGAGGATGCAAGCGGGTTTTTATGGAAGTGAGTTCACATGCCATTGACCAAGGAAGAATTTCAGGATTGAATTTTAGAGGAGGCGTCTTTACTAACATCAGTCATGATCATCTCAATTATCATAAAACATTTAAAAATTATATAAACACGAAGAAAAAGTTCTTCGACGAACTAAGTAAAAAATCTTTTGCTCTGACGAATGCAGACGACAGGAATGGATCAGTAATGGTTCAGAACACGTCGGCTAAGGTCTCAAACTATAGCATGCAAACAATCGTCGAATATAGAGCAAAGATGATTTCCAATTCACTTGAAGGATTGCAATTGGAAATTGACAGTCACGAATTCCATAGTAGCCTTGTTGGCAGGTTCAATGCCTACAACTTGTTGGTTACCTACGCTGTGGCA
>CALGNN010000131.1 GCA_937961455.1 uncultured Saprospiraceae bacterium | reverse complement strand
CGGTATTCTCGCTTATGATTTTACCAACAATCAAACTTACATGGATGCCTTTGGACTTTCTAGAGGTCAAAAAGAAATTGTCAATGTAAACGGACAAACTAAATTTGTCATGATCTCTGGTAATGCTGATCAAGTCTCTTCAGCTTCTGCTGACACTGACATCAATGTTAATGATAAAATCATTTGGGAACAAAGCAATAACGACTTCCCTGTTTATACCGCTGGTGATTTTGATCTTTCTGGGGACACCAATGTCAATGATAAATTGCTTTGGGATTCTAACAACAACAGCTTTAGTTCGGTGCCGAGGTAGGCATATTTTCAAAATCAAATTTCAGATATTCAAACATTTATCCTAATTATACAGAGCGATAAAGTATTGTTTTTATAAGTAGCCATATGAATAAGCTGTTTTTTGTCATATCCATCACTCTAATTACGATTAAGCTACAAGGGCAATGCTTTTTGACAGGTGCTGATCTTTCTTATGTAAACGAAATAGTTAAAGAGGGAGGAAGTTATTATGATGAATTGGGAAATGAAGTGGAACCCTTTGAATATTATGCGAATCAAGGAACTAAAGTTGTAAGACTGCGCCTATGGCATACGCCAGAAAATAATATGAGTCATTGCGGAAATAGTATTAGCACAAATAGTTTAGCTGACATGTTAGACGCTGCTGTGAAAGTCAAGCAACATGGTATGCAGCTAATTCTCAGTATTCACTATAGTGATTATTTTGCAGATCCAGGGAAACAAAAAACCCCAAAAGCTTGGGAAGGATTAACTCATTCAATTTTATTAGATTCTATTTCCAATTATACTCGACAGGTTTTAGAAAAACTACATGCTCAAAATACCTTAGCTGATATTGTTAGCATTGGGAATGAAACTACCTGGGGTTTTATAGATGAATCTTCGAACACAAATGGGTGGGATTGGAATCAAGATGCAGATAAATTTAATACGGCATTTGATGTCATAGATGTATTTAACGAAACATACAATACTCAAATCAAAAAAGCCATTCACATAACAGAAGAAACTGCAGATTGGATGGCACAAGAATTTGCTTCAAATGGTGTAACAAACTTTGATATCATAGGTGTTTCATATTATCCTTTCTTCTCTCCTTCAACTAGTTTAAGTCAACTTGGTGAAATGATTAAAGATCTAAGTAGCAACTATGCAAAAGAACTTATGATTTTTGAAACTGGATTTGCCTGGACAAATAACTATTCTGATAGTTATAATAATTTTATTACAAACAATGGGAATACAATTTCATTTCCTATGACCCAACAAGGACAAAAAGACTTTTTAATTGAATTATCTAAAGTCGTCTTACAAAACAATGGTACAGGAGTAATTTATTGGGAGCCAGCTTGGATTAGTTCATCAATGTGTGATCTATGGGGGCAAGGATCATCTTATGAAAATGTCAGTATGTTTGATACAGAATCTCAAAAGGCATTGTCTTCATTTGATTTTTTTGAATTCTGTAATTTAACATCATACAATCAAGAAACTCCATCTTACGAAATAAATATCTATCCCAATCCCATAATTTCATCAGAACTCAAAATTGAAATTCGAGACATTGATACTGCTTGGGAACTCTATAACCTTGAAGGCAAAATTTTACTTCAGGATGAATTTGATAATGTAGGAACGCTAAAAACTATTGAACTATCTAGTTTATCTCCAGGTGTGTATTACTTAAGGATTCAATCCCAAACATCAGAATTAAATTTTATAAAAAAATTATTGATTCACTAGGATTTATGCATTTGGGATCTTATCCAATTCATAAAAGACTTTGAGTCCTAATTCTTTGGCTATTTTCACATCTTGGTCAGCTCCTTTTGACGTCCCTTGTATTCTTAAAACAGCATCGCACTTAGTCAACAATCTATGAGCCGTTGGATATTGAATTTCTTGAAATATCTCATCACCTATTTCTTTGGAACCTGCCATTTCAATTAGCGGATTAGCCACCCACTCTCCTATCATAGGCACATGTCCTTTCCGAAATATGGGTAATGCTGCAGCTTCCAAACGATCTAGATTGGCTTTAATTAACTCAGGATTATTATTTGTGCCGCTTCTATAAGGTCCGGCAATAAGAATCATCATCATAGCTTGTATTTTAAACAAAGAACGTGAATCTAACTGTTATAAAAATTAAGATAGTTTAAGAGCTGCTATTTCTTTTTGACCGCGCTTAAGAATTCTGGAGTTACGCCTAGGTAGGTGGCTATTTGTTTTTGAGTAATTTTTTCTACAATGTCGGGATACTTATCAATGAAATATTGATAGCGTTGTTCTGTGCTTAAAGCTATATTATGAAAAGCCCTTTGTTGTTCTCTGATATAAGCATTTTGAAAGAGTATTCTAAAAAACCGTTCAAACTTTGGTATCTCTGTATATAAACGTTCAAGCAAGTCATAGCTTAACTCGAGCAATCTACAATGCTCTAATGCTTCAATTGATAATTGGGCTTTTTTTTGATTGACGAAACCATTCATATCGGTTACCCACCAATCTCGAATGGCAAACATTATCGTTGATTCTTTACCATCGTCATTCAAATTAAAAGCTCTTAGACTTCCTGATTCGACATAGTATAAGTTTCTACAAATCTGTCCTTGTCTTAAAACCAATTCTTTCCGCTTAAGCTCCTTTACGGGCAGTGCATTTCGCAGATAAAGTTTTTCTGATTCACTTAAGGAAATATGTTTTTGAATATTACTGAAAATATGTAAATCCATCCTAATTGAATTAAGTGGTAATATAAGAAGATGAAATAATTGATTGTTCTTAACTCAAGAGTTTAAAACTCATTTCGACCATGGCATTTTCTAAATCGATATGTTTGTCTTTCCTGTTTTTGATGTCAGTTAAATCTGGCATGTGTTCGGCAAAATAGATTTGATTATTTGCCATTTCAAAGAGATTACTAGCAAGTATTTTAGGATACTTGAATTTAGGATTAAACTCTACAATAATAGAAGATACCTTAGCGACTAATTCTTCATAACTTTTGAAGTGTCCATGTTTTTCTTCAACATCCACTTCATGAATATGATAGGTCTTTGAACTCTCATTTATCACTACTCGGTGTAGCATATTTTCATTAATGTAGGAAGTCAAGGGAGATTCAGTCGAAGCGTTGACAATGTTATGAATGACTATTTTTAATTTTCGCTCAACATCTTCGATGTTTTTGATGTTTATATCAATGAGGTAATGTACCCATTCCCAATACCAGCATATTAGCCACAACAACAGGGTATGTTTGTTTTCGAAATATCGATATACTGATGCTTCGGTGGAATCCATTTTCGCGGCGAGCTTTCTAAACGTAAATTGCTCAAAACCAATTTCATGAAATAGTACTATGCTCTCAGAAATTAACTTCTGACCATAGTTTGTCATTTGTGGATCTTTGAGACACAAATGTTTATTAATCTCGAATTGGATACCTCTTCCGCTCATAAAATATAAAAGTAAATATAAGCTTTTTAGATATACTATCGTTCTATACCCTTATACTTCAAAGTAAGATAGTTTTACTATCTTTATACAGATCGTTCATATTAAGCAATCAATAACATCATAAATGAAATTAGCAAAAAAATTAGGTTTTGATTTCTCACATTTTAGGGGAGATTTTTTTGGAGGAATTACAGCTGGTATAGTTGCTTTACCATTAGCCCTTGCCTTTGGTGTAAGTTCTGGGTTGGGTCCTAGTGCTGGACTTTATGGTGCTATTATAATAAGTTTTTTTGCAGCGCTATTTGGAGGTACCAATACACAGATTTCTGGACCTACTGCGCCAATGACCGCAGTAAGTATGGTGATCATTGCCGGGATTGTTGCAGCATTTGATGGAGATGTTCAAAAAGCCTTACCTGCGATCTTAACGATATTTTTATTGGCTGGATTATTACAAATTGGTCTTGGAGTCATTGGACTAGGTAAATACATTAAATACATTCCCTACCCAGTAGTATCAGGTTTCATGACCGCTATTGGTGTCATTATACTGATTACACAAATTCTTCCTGCTGTTGGTTACTACCCAAAAGAAGATGTTGCTTATGTTGAGCAATTCAAGCCTATGGCTGAAGAAATAATTCTAGAGAACATCCTTAAAGAAGAAGCTGGAGAAGGCATCTTAGTTCTTGAGGATTTCAAAGAAACCATTAAAAGAGCAAATAAAATAACTCAAGCTGATATCCTAAAGGAATCACAAACTTTAGCAAGTAAAGATGCTTCAGGAATCTTGGGTGCGATAAAAGTTTTTCCAAGAGCTTTAAAAAATCTAGACTGGCTAGAAATTATTCTCGCCTTAGGAACGATATTCATTATTTATGGTTTTAAACGGATCACTAAGGCAATACCTAGTACACTGGTGGCGCTGATCGTGATGTCTGGTATTGCCATATTTGCAAATTTGGATTATAGGCCTATTGAAGAGATCCCTAGTGGTCTCCCCTTGCCCAACTGGGAAATATTTACTGAATTTTCTCTGAGCTCTATAACTCCATTTATTTTTACCGCTATCACCTTATCATTGCTGGGTGCTATTGATTCACTCTTGACTTCGGTAGTAGCTGATAACATGACCAAGACACGCCACAATCCCAATCAAGAATTGATTGGACAAGGAATTGGTAATAGTATCGCTGCTGTATTTGGTGGGATACCTGGTGCAGGTGCAACAATCAGAACAGTTGTAAACATTAATTCTGGAGGTAAAACCAAATTATCTGGTATGATTGCAGGTATTCTACTCCTCGTCATATTATTAGGCTTGGGCCCTCTTGCTTCTAAAATTCCAGCTGCAGTACTTGCAGGTATTTTAATTACAGTAGGTATCGGAGTTATGGATTACAAAGGTTTAAAAGCTATACCATATATGCCACGACCAGAAGTTGCGATAATGCTTATCGTACTTATTCTTTCTTCATTTTGGAATTTAGTATATGCTGTAGGTATTGGATTGGTAATCGCCTCACTCATGTTTATGAAGAAGATTGGTGATTTAACTGCAGAGAAATCTAGTGTTAATTCATTAAGTGATGAAAAGGCTTGGGATGATGAAATGGAATTTCCTGTGGAACTTAAAGAAGAAGTATTTATCAAGCATATTGACGGTCCTTTGTTTTTTGGTTCAACCAGTGACTTCCAACAAATGGCTATGCAGATTCCGTTCACGGCTTCTGCCATTGTCATACGGATGGATAAAATGTCATATATGGATCAATCAGGTCTTTATGCAATGGAGGATGTCTTGGTAGATTTGGTGAATAAGGGTAAAAAGGTCTTGTTAGTTGGTCTCCAAGAGCAACCTAAGTATATGTTAGAAAGAATAGATATCGTTCCTAATTTAATTTCGGAAGAACAATTGTTTGACAATTTCAACAATTGCTTGACTTGGATAAAAGACAATGTTGAAGATAAATATTCACCAGGATTTGATTCTAAAACTATTGGAAATATTACTTAGATTCTAAGTAAAGAAGACATTTATAAAGTATTTAAAGAGCTAGATTTTCTAGCTCTTTTTTTAATCCACTAATCCATTCTCCACTATAAATACTTCGAAGCGATCTTGTATTCGAAGGTAAGCCAATTTATCATTATCAAATATTTGAGAATTGTCTCCAATTCCATATTTGATAGCTTGAGCTAAATTACTATAGCCATTGTCTAGATCTTCTAATAATGAATAAGCACAAGCCAAATAAAAGTACAACTCTCCGTCTTCTGGATTTTTATCTAAAGCAATATGACATGCCTCAATCGCATGATCTAAATCAAATTCATTCAATAACTTTAAGGCCTTTCTCTTTTCAGCTAAACCATATGCATGTTTTGCTTGCATAGGTATGGGATGATCTTTTACTACTAACTTTCCCTGCCTGTACAGATCAAGTTCAACACCCATTTTTGAATTCAGTTTAGTGTTAAGCTGATATCGAATCTCATGTCCATCTTCCTCTATTAGAAAAAAATGACTGGTTCCTAAAATACTTCCTTTCTTAGATAAAATCCGTCCTTGGTGGATCACAAATTCAATCCCCCACATGTCATTATGAAATTCCAAGACGGTCTTTCCTACTTTCACTTTTGTATAATACATTCATCAAATTATTAAAGCGTTTTCAAATTACTATTTTTCTAAAATAGCATCTAATTCTTTGAATACATTTCCATGTTTAATCATGGCTTTCATATAATTGAAAGCTTGATCACCAAGCATTCTTGCTAGAGGAGGTTCAATCACATCGTATTCATTAAAGTTGGAGCTTTTGATTGCCTCATCTAATAAACTGTTGTGCGCCTTTAATTTATTCTCAAGATCTGGTATTTGCACTTTTGCATCAAAAAATGCATTAACATCATCTGGGTAAATTTTATATGGAAGATGTATTTGCGTAAAAGTAAATTCATCACTCTGTTCTGATCTAGCTACTAGATATCTCGGTAACATATCAATGCTTGTTGCCGTTCCTACAATGGCGGACAACTCCCCTATAGGATCTATCACTTTGTTACCTTTTTTTAATGTTTTTAAAAAATACTTTATGTATTCTGATTTAGAATTTATGATTTGAATAAAGATGCGTTCTTTTCCTTCCATCATTTTGTCATCTTCTAAATAATCATAAACATCCAAAAGGCTTAATAAAGCTGAATTATCAAAATAGCCTCCATCTAAAAAATGCCCTTTATCCGGGACCTTTGCTGCTGGGCTAAAAATAGGAAAACGATTAGAACATGAGAGTGCATCAACGAAGGACAATGAAGTATCTGCTTTGATATTTAAGATATTAATTGCGTTATGAAAAACATGCTGAAAATCTTCTTTAAAGTCAACAGAGCAAGCAATACCTCTTTGAATATGTGTCGCGGCAGAATTAGAAACCAGCATTGGGTAAAAGCGATTGGTACGAAATAATTCTGCCCAATAAGTTTGAAAAGATTTTTGGTAAAGTGTAGTATCTGTCAATTTATGGGAATACGCTCTCATAGATTGTATCGCTCTATCAGGTGTAAACTTTCTATGTCTAAATAGACTAAATTCTCTTATAAAATCTTTTCCCAAAAAGTACGCAGCATCAATGGATAAAAAATCACTTCTGCTGACTCTACTTATGAGTTTTGTCCTTTGCTCTTTAGATTGCACATTTTTATATAGTGAGGTGTAAAATGCCTGCCCCAAAGACCCTCCAGAGACACCTGACATGGCTGCAGTACTACTGATGATATTGACTCCATTATAATTCCTTAATGAATCCAGCAAAAGCAAATTCCATGCATTCGCTTTCAAACCACCTCCATAGGAAGAGATAAAAAACACTTTATCTCGATTTTCAAAATGACTATCATAAGCTTCACAATAGGATACTTTATCAATCACTGAACTATCATCTTGAGCTACGAGTGGGAGCCTGTGAAGTTCATTGCCTAAACTCATTGAAACGAAAGTCCATAGTACAAGTACAACGGTTAATATGGGCACACCACTTTTAATAAGATCCGTAAAAATATTTCCCTTATCAAATGCAGCCAGATTTTTGTGATACAAATAAAGTTTTATTGGGATAATCATTAGACCATATATCACATTCAAATAGGCCAAGATGATAACTAAGGTATTAACTCTGAAGAAAAACATATGAGCATAAAAAATTATCATCCAACTAAGCATACCTGTCAACGCCATCGAAATAATATAGATGGTATGGTTCTTTATTGACATGAAGAAATTATAAAACTTGAGCGCTTTAAACTTGGATCTAAGCTTTCTGAATAGTGAAAACTTAATAATATCAAATATGATAATGGCTATAAAAAACTTCCAAACTAATGGGCTCCATCCTGCAGCACTGCTAATATATAATAAGGCTATTTTCAAAAAAATAGAAGACCAAAAGAAGAAGACACAGATAGGCAACCAAGAAGGTTTTGCAAATTTCTGGATCAAAAGGTAAACAGCAATACTTGCTACTAAGGAAGGTATCCAGATCAGCATAACAGAAATCTGTGGATATACTGAAGCCTTAAGTGTGGTTAGCAATAGATAGAGTATGGCTAAATAAAGGCTAATCCCAAGATATTTTCTTATGGTTTTTGTTATGGTATAAACTTCTCCTTTTTCAAATGGATCCTCTGATGCTGGTCCACTATTATTTCTTCTAAACGTTATAAAGCCTATGCCTAGCCATTCTTTGAAAAAATTTAAAATTTTTTCAGGAGTTTCCCATATTCCTTCGTAGTTGATTTGCCAAACATATTCATTCTCTGGAATAATTTTATTTCTAGACAAATACCACTTTTCTAAATAAATTGGAAAATGTGAAACGATCATCGCCAAACCTTCTAATAAAAGAAAACAGAAAAAAAGATTGAATGGATTGTGATCTAATAAATCTACAAATATGGTTTGCCCTTGAGCTAGTGTTGAAAGCAGAATGATGATCAATATGATAAAAATACTGATCCAGGAATACCTGGTAGCTCTTCTCAATCCATCGTAGAAAGTTAAAAATTTAGAAAGGATCTTCACCGTGTTATGCTGCTTAAAATTTTAATTCCTTTCTAATACTTGTGTATATAAAAAGTGTATGGTTACTAAAATAAGAAGAGTTAACAGTTTGCACCATTAACTCTTCCAATTTTTATTTCAATATTTAATTATTGATTGACTTCAGTTTTTGTGAAAATACCAGGATCATCATCTGGAGCATTTGAATTCGCATTTAACTCATTAGAAGGATAGGGCAATCTCTGTACATGTCCAGAAGCACTGGGATCATTTACTTCGAAAGGCACTACAATATCTGCATCTTCTTTTCTTAATCTTCTATGATCATCAAATGGCATCCAGGTTAAAAACCCAGATACATATCTTTCTTCTACGATCTCTCTCAATAAGGCACGTAACGGATCGATATTATCCATATTTTCCATTCCACCGGCAGCAAAATCTTCTGCAGTATAAGCTTCGTAATTATAAGCTAAGGTGTCAAAATTACTATTGAGATGTGCTCCTGTATTTAGCCACGCTCGATATTCATTTAAATGTCCAAGCCCCACTTCAAAGCCATTTGCCCTTGCTCCACATTCTGCTAGTGTTAAAATATTCTCGGCATAAGAAATAATGTCTTGGGGCTCAAAACCTTCAATGATTCCAAAATTTGAAATACCATCAGTTTCATTCACATATGCATATCCCGATCTTGCAGTTTCATCAGTTTTTGCATTGCCACGATAAATGGAACTTGAAGGGTCCAAGAGTTGTGTTAAGTAACTATCACCTGATCCAATATCTCCTCCTCTTGCACCATTAAGTGTAGTCCAAAATTGATTCTTATCGTCAACGGTTGTCTCTGTTCCTCTTGGAACATATTGCAAAGAGCCTGCATCACTTGAAATTCCCATACCAGCGGAAGCATAAGCTACTGGATAGTGGCGTCTCAATAAATGATATTTTGCTTTAAGAGAATGTGCAGTTGCAATCCACATATCAGCATCTCCATTAAAATGTAAATCCTGAGGCAATGGTCTAGAACTTGCCGCTTCTAAATCTGAAATAGCATCATCCAGTAATGCCTGCATAGCAACTAATACATCAACTTGACCATTAAAAACCGGATCATCAATATCTGGATTATTAATTTCCGTATATGGTACATCTCCAAATATAGCAGCTGCTGAACCGATTGCGTTTGCTTCTATGACTTTACAAATACCTTTAAGTAAAAAGTCATCGGGTGCATTTTCAATAATAGAACGAACATTGGTAACTACTCCTACATAAATCTTATCCCAAGAAGATGATGATTCAGCAGTAGAAATATTGTACCTATAGATATCACCATAAACAGAAGCAAATCCAAATAATTGATTTGAATACAATGCTGAAATCCGACTTAGATGTCCGCACTGGAATGATATGTTTGCTAATTGTGCCCCTGATAAAAATAGTTCAGGACTAATGTCTTCAATAGGAATACTGTTAGGATCTTCATTTATTCCGTCTACCAATCCCTGACAAGAGAAAAGACAGAAGGACATGCTTAGCATGATCGTATAAAATATATTTTTATTTTTCATCTTTTTCAAAATTTAAGGATTAGTAATTTACTTTCAATGTGAGGAGAAATGACTTGGTACTCGGATTGGTAAAATAATCCAAGCCTCTAGAGTTACCCACACCAAATTGATTGACTTGGGGATCCACTCCTTCTATATTATCCCACAGAAGTAAATTTCTACCAGTGACACCAAGGACGATATTTGCCAATTTTGTTTTTTCTCTAAAACTAGGGCCATCAATGGTATAGTTTAATGAAATTTCTCTAAGCCGTGTATTGGTCGCATCGTAAATGGCAAACTCATAAATTTTCCCATCTCCAAAACCACCTCCTGGACCTGTTCTATACCAAGCCTCATCTCTCAATACTGTTCCACCACCAAAATCAATCAAATTGCCTCTAACTGTTGTACCAGCAGTAAAAACATCACCATCATAATTAACCACATCTTCAGTCAAGGTGGTTTCTATTGCAGTCTCCTGAGTCGTTCCAAATCTCCCTAATACAAACAGTGTTCTGAAAGAAAAATCACCTCCTTGTTGATGATCAAACAAAGCACTTAATGAAAGCTTTTTGTAGCTAGCATTAAATCCTAAACCAGCTTTCCAATCTGGATTTGGATCTCCTATTACGACTTCTGATGCAGTCCCTGAAGGAAATCCATTGTCATCAAGCACATAAGATCCATCTTCATTTTTGACAGCTCCTGTCCCCCAAAGAACACCCAATGGAAAGCCTTCGACTGCTCTACTACTAACTGATTGTCCAGCACCAATATCTTGGGATTCTACTCCCTTAAGGTCTGTGACTAAATTTCGATTCCGACTAAAATTGGCGTAAAGGTTCAGGCCAAAATTTCCTTTTTGAACGAGATCATAATTTAAGTCTGCCTCAAAACCTTTATTCTCCATGACTGCAGCATTGGTATACAAACTTTCAAATCCAGAAGAAGGAGAAGTAGCAATACTTAAAAGCATATCATTAATTTCATTTGCATAATAAGTCAAACCTATCCCTAACTTGTCTTGCATGAATCTTAAATCTGCACCTATCTCAAATTCTGTCTTTCTTTCAGGAGTTAATCCTGGATCATTTCCATTATTATCAATTCTAAATCCTCCACCAAATTGATTAATGGAAACTCCATCAGAATAGGTAGAGTAGCCAAAGCCACCCTCTGGAAAATTCTGTAGTCTATGAGCTGCAGGACGAATTCCTACTTGTCCCCATGCCATTCTCAATTTACCAAAGGATAATAAGTTTGAATTATCAAAGGCTCCCAATTCAGTAAACTGCCAAGCTGCATCAAATGCAGGATAATAAAAAACACCATTAAAACTTGAAACTGCTTCTCCTGTTAGAGAGGCCGTTACAAATAGTTGATCAGCGAAATCAAAAGAAGCAATACCGAATGCTCGATTTGATCTAATAAATCTTCTAGATGTGCCAATAGCAGAAGCTTCAGAGGCTGTATTTAAATCCGTAGTTGTACGGTCAGATCTAACTAAAAATCCTTGAAGTAATGCTGTGTTAATATTCCTTTTTTGATCATTGATATTCCATCCAAAAGTCGCATTAAGGCCAATTCTTGATCCCAGATCAAAATAGGCTTTGGCAATGGCATCAAAATTCAATTCTAATTCTTGGACCAAATCTTCACCATAGGCTCCATTACGAGTATCACCATCTGCAGAGCCAACTGGGAAGAAAGTAATTCTTCGATCTGTGTATGTATCAGCTCCGCCTCTAAGGGTAAAGGTCAACCAGTTGTTAGGTGTGATATTCATTTCAGTCGATGCTAAAAACCGGTTTACGTCAGTTGTATTCTTTTGCTCGTATATAGCCCAAAGTGGATTGGTATAACCAGGATTGATACTTGCGCCAATCATATTTCTATATGATCTGTGACTGAAGGCTGTTGGTACTCCATCACTATCAAAGTGTGTTCCTCTATGATTGCGAATATCAAAATCTGGAGGTGTCCTTAATAATCCTAAAAGGAGACCTGCTGTATTGGAACTTTGCTGAATACGATTTCCAAAACTCTTTGTGTAGCTAGCTTTAGAAGACATAGAAAGCCAATCATTGAAAATCATTTTATTATTCAATCTTAAATTGGTTCTGTCGTATTTACTTTCTCTTATTATTCCATCTTGTTCTAGATGACCCATGCTAAAGGCAAATGTGGCTCTATCAGTTCCACCACTTACAGATACATTATTTTGCCATGCATGACCTGTTTGGAATACGGCATCAAAATTCTCATCAACAAAAGTTGCTCTTGAGTTTTTACCATCATTGCCTGATAGCGGATAATATACCGTACCATCATCTGCCACAAAATATGCTCCATCTGTATTTAGATCATCTTCTGCTCCTGATCTGTCAGCAATACGATCTCCCCATGCTTCTGCACGATTTGCAGCTTCTAAGTATGCTCCCGATCTACCTTTCCCGTAAGTACTTTGCATGGGTAGTCTTTCTGAAATAATATCAGAAGAATAGGAAGAGCTAAAACTAATTTTTGGCTTACCGCTTTTTCCTTCTTTCGTTGTAATTACTAACACACCATTTGCGGCTCTTGAGCCCCAAAGAGAAGCTGCTGAAGCGCCTTTCAATACCTGAATTGATTCTATATCATTTGGATTCAAATCATTTAGTCTTGATTGATTAGAAACGCCACCGGATCTAGTTCCAGTCAATCCTGCAGCTCCCGTATAAACCGTTGAGTTGTTGATAGGTATTCCGTCCAAAATAATTAGCGGTGCACTTGAGCCTAAAATGGTATTGGCACCTCTAATTCTAAAATTGGTTCCAGCACCAGGGTCACCGTTAGTTGCTAATATTTCAACATTAGATGCTTTTCCAGCTAAAGAGTTTAACAATTGTGGCTCTCCAGATCTAAGGGCTTCATCAACTCCAATCTTTGAAGCCGTAGATCCCATTTCATCTCTTTTTTGTTCGAAACCAATGGCACTTACAATAACTTCATCAAGAAGTTTGGATCCTTCAGACATGGTAAGATCAATAGAAGAGCGTCCACTCACTGGTTCTTCAACAGTTCCAAAACCGATGTAAGAAAATTCAAGAGTGGCATCTGAAGTTGTTAGATCAAGGGAATAGTTTCCGTCAAAATCTGTAATGGTCCCATTACTGGTTCCTTTTTCAATAATGTTTACGCCAATTATTGGATCTCCGTTTCCGTCAATAATGGTTCCCTTTACAGTTTGTGCTTGTAAAACCATTATACCAAAAAATAGAAAACAGCATAAAGTGAATAGTTGTTTTTTCATACTTATTAATGCTTAGTGAAATTAAAAATGTCAATCTTATATAATTTACACATTATTGCTTGAATAATTTCCAAAATTCATAATCTTATTTCACTAAATGAAAAATCGACATAATTTTATTTAGTGGGTCTAGCTACAATAATTTAAAGTGAGCTTTAAGTGGAGCTATATGTTGCAACCCTGAGACATCAATTATTATATCAGCTTAGCTAAAATATTTTGATGGTTGATTAGTGTGTCGGTGAGAACTTAAAAGTACCTATAAACAAAAAAGCCCCAAGAAAATCTCAGGGCCTTTTAATAATTATCTTAGAGCGAATTATCTAATTACTTCAAATGACTTTGAAATAACTTCGTTCTTTTTTGTGATTTTTATCATGTAGAGACCTGATTGCAATCCATCAACTGTAACTTCAGCTTCTTGCATACCAGCCTCAAAAATTTGTTTTTGGACTATGGACTTCAACGTTCTTCCATTTACATCAAGCAATTCTATTTGTACTTCCATTTTATCAGAAGTTTCAAATTGCACTTTTGCAAGGTCACTTGTAGGATTTGGATAAACTAAAACAGCATCTCCCAATCTTTCAATTTTGTTGCCATCACATTGGATAAAAACCGCTTTAGCGCCATTATCTACTTTTCCATTAGAAGAAAAGCTAACAACATCTTCTACAACATTAAATGAAGTACCATTCATATTTACAGCCAAACTTTCGATACCATCAGAACCTCTAGCAAAACCTTTACCGTTTGCTTTATGATCCCAAACAAGAGATGGACTAAATCCTTCTTTCTTGTCTAGTGTTTCATTTACATTAAAGCAAGCTTGAAAAAGATTAGACCAGTTAGGAGCTTGCTGAATTGCTGCAGCATTGCCTTCCAACTTTTTGAAATTCTCAGTGAGGTATACGAATTCGCCTTTGAAACCAAAAACTGCTTCGCCAGATCCGCTTACTCCTGTACTTACCATGCCACCTGTTTCAAGGGCATAGTTTGCAGCTGGAGATCTAAATTCTAAAAATGAGAGCTGAGCATCATCAATAAACATTCTCATATTGAAAGCATCTAAAACAACGTCAGAAGTTTCAGCTTGAGCTTGTACATTATAACAAATCTCATTTTTGTTGCAATCCATGTTTGCAAAATCAAATCTGTAATTGATTGATTGTGCATGTAATGCACTTGTTCCGAAGATTGCTATTAAAGCAAGCGCCAGAGCATTGAAATAATTTTTCATAGTATTAATTGAAATTGTAAAATTTAAAAATGGTGGCCGGCTTTGACCCGACCACCTTGAAATTATTTTATAACAAATTACTGAGGGACAGAAGAGAATTTACCATTATTTTCTTCCCAAAGTGTTTTGTCGTTCACATTTGTATCTGCAGACATATTGTAATCACCATAGATGTAGACAGCAAATAAGTTGTTATTAGCTTCCCACTCAATCTTATCGTTTACATTAACATCTGTTTCTCCGTCAGGTGCACCAGCCGTAGCTTGCTTACCATTACCACCGAACATTGCCCAAATTACAGAACCATCAGCTGCTGTAATCTCCTTCTGACCTGCAGCAAGACCGATTCCTCCTACAAAGGATTCTTTGTTTCTGAAGTCATATACAAGCATTCCATTAACAACTGGAACTTTAATATCAGACATTACATTCAAGTGATTTCTGTGTTCTATTACCACAAAATATTCATTCAGTGGATCAGAGCAACAATCAAATTCTTCAACGAATAAGATTGCTCCATCATTTCTCAATAAAGCAGCTGCTTTACAAACTTCAGTATCCTCTGATTCTTCAGCACGTAAGCTTACCAGTACCCAGTCTGTTACGTCAGCAGGATAATTAGCATCACTATTTGCAGGGTTTCCACCTGAATCATAAAGTGTACCTTCTGTTCCTGCATAATTCCATGGAGCAACATTGTAAGGCTGACCTGGAGGGAAATAAATTGAACCGAATAGTGGATCAACATACGTTTGACCTGGAAGAACTCTATTGTCATTAAGACTTGTTCTCATTGTACTATTGTATTCAAATCCACCTACATTATCAATCAATGATCCTTCTAAGAACACTGCAGTTTCTAAAGTTAAGCATCTATAGTAACCATCAATACCTGCATCTGTTGAAACACCTGCAACTGCCGTAACAGTTGTAGGATTCGTTCCTTCAGTCTGTCCAGCTCCTGATGGGAATCCAGCACTCGTTTCATCAATTTCAACAGTTGTTGAACCTGGTAAAATTGGTGTTGAATAGTCACCATTAGCATCAGTCGTTAACATAATGATTGATCCATCACTTTGTGTAACTACCACATCTACATTTGGTAAATCTGGCTCACCAGCATCTTGCATTCCATTATTATTTGAGTCATAATATACATGACCAAATAAGTCGGAAGGAAGATAGTAACCATCGTTACCTGCATCAGTGTCTTGACCTAAAGGAGCCGTAACAATTGTTGGATCGGTTCCTTCTGTCTGAGTACTTCCTGTTGGGTAATCCGGATCATTTTCATCAACATCCGCTATTACGGTTCCAGGAGGAACAGCTGCATCCCAATCACCATTTGCATCACTTGTTACAGTTTGCATCATTCCGTTTGCATCAGTAATAATTACATCAACATCTGCTAAATCAGGTTCACCTGCATCTTGCATTCCATTGTTATTTTCGTCAAGATATAAGTGACCAAATACTGTAGTTGGAATATAATATCCATCATTTCCAAAGTCTACACTTGCATTTACTATTGCAGTTCCAGATGTTGGATCGGTTCCTTCTGTTTGAACACTACCTGCTGGATAATCAGGATCTGTTTCATCAACATCTGCTGTTGCAGTACCTGCTACAACTGTAGCTTCCCAATCACCATTTCCGTCAGTTACGACAGTTTGCATCATACCGTTTGCATCAGTAACAATTACATCAATATTTGGCAAGTCTGGTTCACCCGGATCTTGCATTCCATTATTATTGTCATCGTAGTATACGTGTCCAAATATGTCACCCATCTGAGCAAAACCATTGTTCTCCTCAAAATTCGTCTGGAATCCAATAGCATTAATTGTTGTTGGATCTGTACCCTCTGACTGCATTGTACCCGCTGGGAAATCAGGATCATTAGTGTCAATATCTACTGTAGTTGGACCAGGAGGAACAACTGCACAGAATTCACCTGCAGAACCATCTGCCGCAAGACTCGTCGTAACAGTTTGTGTATTTCCTTGACTATCTGTAATGATAACATCTACAGCTTGGATACCCATTTCAGCAGCATCTTGAGTTCCGTTTCCATTTTCATCCAAGTAAACAAAACCACATACTTCTGAAACTGAATAGCCATCAATACCTCCATCATTAGCCTGACCAGCAATTGCTGTAATCGTCGTCATATCAGTACCCTCTGTCTGATAAAGTGGTGTTGCTGGTGTTCCAAATGTTGGGAAGTCAGGATCTGTTTGATCGACATCTGAAGTAGTTACTCCTGGTAGAACTGGGCTTTCCCAATCTCCATTTGCATCTGAAGTAACAGTTAGCGTGCTTCCATCACTTTGCGTAATGATCACATCTATATTCGCTAAATCAGGTTCGCCAGCATCTTGCATATTATTACCATCGATATCTAAATACAGATGTCCAAATATGGTTGTTGGATTGTAGAAACCATCATTTCCTGCATCAGTTGCAACTCCAGCTGGAGCATTAACTGTTGTTGGATCGTCTCCTTCTGTTTGTGTATATCCAGTTGGATAGTCAGGATCTGTCTCATCAATATCTGCAACGGTTGTACCTGGTAATACTGGTGTAGACCAGTCACCATTCCCATCAGTAGTTACTGTAAGCATTGATCCATCAGATTGCGTTACGATCACATCTAAGCCAGCAATATTTGGCTCACCAGGATCTTGCATTCCATTATTATTGTCGTCAAGATAAATGTGCCCAAACACTTCTGCGGCAGTGTAATAACCATCTGTTCCACCATCGGTATTAGAACCAGCTGGGACCACAGTTACTGTAGGATCATCTCCTTCTGTTTGTGTACTACCTGCAGGGTAATCAGGATCAGACTCATCTACATCTGCTGATGTTGTTCCTGGTAATACAGGAGTCGACCAATCTCCATTTACATCTGATGTAACGGTGATCATAGTTCCATCACTTTGTGTTACTACTACATCTACATCTGCAAGGTCTGGCTCTCCAGCATCCTGCATACCATTATTATTATCATCAAGATATAAGTGTCCGAATATTTCAGTCAATTGATAGTATCCATCATTACCTGCATCAACTGGTGTTCCTGCAACTGCAGTTACAACTGTTGGATCATCTCCTTCTGTTTGATCAAAACCTGTAGGATAGTCAGGATCTGTTTCATCTACATCTGCAGATGTTGTTCCAGGTAATACTGGTGAACTCCAATCTCCATTTCCATCTGACGTTACTGTCAACATTGAACCATCTGCCTGTGTAATGATTACATCAACACCAGCCAAGTCTGGTTCCCCTGGATCTTGTACTCCATTTCCATTTTCATCTAAATACAAGTGTCCGAATACTTCAGCTGGAGTATAATAACCATCAATTCCACCATCGGTTGTTGAACCAGCTGGAACATTTGTGATTGTAGGATCATCTCCTTCTGTCTGTGTACTTCCTGCAGGGTAATCA
The DNA here is from genome assembly GCA_937961455.1 of uncultured Saprospiraceae bacterium. Lineage (GTDB taxonomy): Bacteria > Bacteroidota > Bacteroidia > Chitinophagales > Saprospiraceae > CALGNN01. The sequence goes on along the minus strand of CALGNN010000131.1, from coordinate 305 downwards.
GGATCAGACTCATCTACATCTGCTGATGTCGTTCCCGGTAATACAGGTGTCATCCAATCACCATTTGCATCTGAAGTTACAGTGATCATCGTTCCATCACTTTGTGTTACAACAACATCTACATTTGCAAGGTCTGGCTCTCCAACATCTTGCATGCCGTTATTGTTTTCATCAAGATATAGGTGTCCAAATATTTCAGTTAAGAGGTAGTAACCATCATTTCCAGCATCAGTTGAAGTACCTGAAACAGCGGTAACGGTCGTTGGATCATCTCCTTCTGTTTGTGTACTTCCTGTTGGATAATC
>CALGNN010000130.1 GCA_937961455.1 uncultured Saprospiraceae bacterium | reverse complement strand
GCAAAGTTGCTATAGTTAAAGTCATGAAATTCTTGATAGGTGCTTTTGTCTAGCGATCCAATTTCATTGAGGCTAAAGAATTCGTCATATTGTACTCCAGACCAATAGTGTCGCAGTCTGAAATCTATACTCATCTTATCATTGAATGTATAATTGGATCCGAGAACATTTGAAAAACTTTTTTGTAATCTATTTCCGAAAATGATGTCAGCTCCGTCATGATTTACATACCCTTTAGCATTCTTTTCATTAGAATAATATAGATCTAGGTAGCAATTAAATTTATTAGAAAAGCGATATCGTAAAAATGTGCCTTTTGATATTCTCAGTCTATTGTCATTGTTGTAATTAAAAATATTTCCATAAATATTTACTAATAACTTTTTTCTACTATCGGAGCGATAAGAATACCCAAAGGAATTATACGCAGGTAGCGTATAGAATCTATTATGAGTTCTTGGTTCATAATAATCAAGAGATTTGGGAACATAATTGGTCCACATATTAAAGTTGTTGAATTTTTTTGTTTGAGCCCAAAAACCCACATTGAAGTTTATTCTGGTAAATACTTGGGGAACCACTCTAGCACTATAATTCACATTGAACCAAGAATTAAATGCATTTAATTTTTTATTTCCTTCATTATTTCTGTATTCTCCAAATAAATTGACTCCTCGACTATTTTCATAAATAGAATACCCCAAATCATTTGCATTATAATTTTCACTAGTTTCTTGAATATTTATTCCTGCGACAAATTTGCCACTTGTTTTATTAAGACCTAAATAATATTTATGGCCTAAAATGTTTTTCGCATCATGATGCATAAGATTGGACGCACTTGCATTTCCACTTAATCTATAGGTTTGTTTTTTATTATTTAATTGAAAATTAATTGCACTGACATTAGCATCATAAAAGTCAACACCTTTTCTATAGACATTAGAATTAGTAAATGATAAAGAAGAATTATTTTTTAAATCCTTATCAAATACTACTATATTATAATTTGTTAAAGGTTTATTTATTATTTCTTTTTCTTCTAGTTCAGGAGTATTGATGGTTTCTTTTTCTGGAGCTGCGACCGCATTGAAAAATCCAAGACCGAGTCCTGAAGAACTTCTTCCTGAAATTTTTGTAGCATTGTAAAGCTGTTGATCATTACCTACTCTCCGAGAATAAAATAGGCCACCCTTATTGAATAATTCTAGCCCCTCAGTAAAGAATGGACGTTTTTCTTGATACTGCACTTCGAATGGACTTAAGTTTAATATTTGATCATCAGATTGGACTTGACCAAAATCAGGAATAAGTGTCATATCTAAGGTAAAGGCATCATTGATTCCGTATTTAAGATCAAGACCTAAATTATAGCTAGATCCAAATGACTTTATTTGTTCTTTAGATAAATCTTTAGAATGCAAGCCATATAAAGAAAGGTATGGGGAAAATGATAGCCTCAAAGGTGCTTTAATATTTTTCACATTTTGAAGAATTCCAGTTTTTTGTAACCATGGATTATTTTCATTAGGGTCAAAATAATTCCAAACGGACTGTTCACCATTTCTACTTCTTTTGGTGAAAAATTGAATCTTCCATGTTTGGATTTCTTTATTTGGAAATCTTATAGCCGAGTATGGGATTTTAAATTCTACAATCCAACCATCATCTGAGCTGCTCACTGCATTTTCCCAAACAGCATCCCAATTTGAGTCTTCGTTAAATCTTGTGATTATTGCATCAAACTGAACACCCGTTGACATAGCTATAAATTCAAATGCACTTGTGCCATTTCCATAGGTGTCTAAGATGATTCCAAAATAATCTGTATTTGCAATCTGATCACGTTCAGTAAGTTCCATCATTATAGAATCTTTACTTGTCTCGTAAATGTTTGCTGCAATGTAAATGGCATCATTATCATAAAGCAGTTTTACAATAGTAGGGTTTGAAGGATTCTTCGCTGGAATGGGTCTTACATTTATAAAATCACTTGCTTGTGCTGCTGTATTCCAGCTTTCTTCATCTAAGATTCCATCGATTTTAATGGCCTCTTGAATTTTGGTGGCTTGTAATGATTTTTGTCCTAGGAGTTGGCTAGACAAGGAAGTGCATAGGGCAATGCTCAACATAACTGCATACAGAATTTGAAGTTTCATTAGGTACAAATTTGGACATGGCTACGCCATGCTATGGTTAGGTAAAAGGAATTTGATTAGTAGGAAAATGAAATGATATTTCTAGATCATCTCTTTTTATTTCCGATAGGATTTTAAGTGCTTACACGAGGTAGCTTTGTTTTAGATAAATATGAATGGTTTGAATGATAGAGATGGCAGTGCATATAAACAACTGCCATCTCTACAGTTTATAGAACTGTATTTAATTACATTGGACGGACCGAGCCTGATCCGGAGCTTGAATTGGTGACGACGGGATTTCCTTTATATCTTATTGAACCAGATCCTGAAATGGCAGTGGTTAAGGTCTGGCTGGCATTAACTTTAACGCTACCTGCACCTGATATTCCAACTGTGGCATTTTTGGCAGACAAGTTTCCTGCATTGATGTTTCCTGTACCACTTAAACCAAAGGTAATATTGTCTGCTGATCCAGAAATGTCGATATTTCCAGTTCCGCTGATGCCACAATTTACTTGAGGTGCTTCTATGTTTGTTTCGACATCTCCTGTACCACTGATACCTACACTCATGCTCTTATTTTGTTTGAAGACTCCTTTTTGAGTAATGCTTCCAACACCTGACATATGAATCGACTTGACATAGGGTATGCCAATATTAATTAGCACATTAGATGATTTACTATTTTTATGTTTATAGTTCTGATAGCGATCATCAAAATGGATATCCCATTCGCCTCGATATACTTCAGTGTTTATTTTATCTATAATATCTGATGGACCTTCAATGCTTATTTCTTGTCTATTAGATTGATATAAAATCACTCGTACATCATTCATAACATCAAAGGAATGTATGTCATCAAGATTTAATGTTTTTTTAGTGATGGGAGCCTCACTATTAAAATCTTGGGTATACTTCTTTTTGTTTGACTTTTTGTACAGTGGTTTTTGTTCAAGGGTCTTAATAGTTGGTGCATCATTTTTTTGTTCAGCTTCATATGGTACATTATTGTCGCTAGAACTTAAAAATTGTGTATTGTTTTGTGGATTTCCTTCAACTGCATTTAAGCTGATTAAAGAGAATAAAAATAGGGGTGGGATAAACATATATTTCCACAAAGAATTGATTGAAGATTTTTTTGCATTCATCATTTGGATTCGGTTTTTTAAAAATGAATTATTATAAGAATTGGTTAAATTGAAAGGCTTGGTTGAAACTGAGACTTTTAAAAGGCTCATTTGGTAGGGCTTTTTATCCATGCCTTTATTAAGTAAACTTTGGTCTGTTAAATATTCTAGATTTTTAGAAATAGAACTTCTGAGTTGCCAGATTAATGGATTAAACCAAAACATGATAACCATGATCTCAGCAAGGATCTTATCAAAGAAATGGACTTGATCAATATGCAACTTTTCATGTTCTATGATTTTTTCATAAGTATCAGGATCGTAACTATTAGGGTTGATAAATATCGTATTCATGAACGAATAAGGTTCATGATCTTTGACCAACTCTACGATGCTGTATTTTCCGGTCTTAACCGAGTTTAAATTGTATTTTCTTGTCAGTAGGACCACTAATTGTAGAAGAAAAATAGCAGTAAAAATCGCAAGCCCACCGAAGTAAATTAATTTTAAAACAGTATATAGACTGATGCTAGCTTGCGTCTCTGCTATAGGCTGATCAACTACTGATGGATTTTGCTTTTTAGGGGTTTTGCTGGCGATTGCTTCTGAAGGCTGATTGGCATTCGTGACAATAATCTGTTCAACTTGATTGGTTATTCCCATTTCATTTTTATGCATTGAAATGTATTCAGGCACTGTAATTAATGGAAGGAAAAGTGATAAAAGAATACAGCAAACAAGTGTCCATCTATTCAATCTAAAGAAAGTTTCATTTCTTAAGAATATCCAATAGAAGAGTGTAATGCCGGATAAAAGGATGGTGGAATGGAGCAAATAACTAATCATGATTTATTGGATTTAATTAATTCAATAATGTTTTCAATTTCTTGATCATTTAATTTTTCATTCTTGGCAAAATGGGCGATCATACTGGCGTAAGAATTGTCAAAGTATTTTTCAAGAAGATCACTTACTGCGCCTTCTTTGTAGGAGTCTTTGGAAACTAGAGGATAAAATTGATATACATTTCCGAATTTAGTATGAGCGATAAATCCTTTTTCAACTAGAATTTTAAGAACAGTAGAAACCGTATTGTAATGCGGTTTTGGCTCCGGTAATGCTTCTACGATTTCCTTCGTAAATGCTTTTTCCATCTGCCAAATCTGTTGCATGATTTCTTCCTCTTTCTTTGTTAGCTTTTTCATCTAATTATGTGTTTGATACAAGTATATAACTATTTTTTTAGTAATGCAACTAAAAACATAGTTTAAATACTAAAAATATAGTAATACAACTAAAAATATAGTTTGGCCGTGTTTAATTTATTGACATATCCTTTATATCTTGATGACTGATAAATATGAAAGCAATAAGAAATTATATAAATGGGGTGCATGTTCCAGCTGTAAGTGGAGACACTATTGATTTGTTCAACCCGGCATCTGGATCCGTCTATGCGCAGGTTCCAGATTCTGATGAGCAGGATTTAACAAACGCAGTTGAAGCAGCTAAAAATGCATTTCCAGCATGGTCAGCACTTGATGTAAATCAAAGAAGTTCGGTTTTATTAAAAATGGCTAAACTAATTGAGGACAATTTAGATGCATTCGCCGAAGCTGAAAGTATTGATAATGGGAAACCATTAAAGCTTGCAAAGCGTGTTGATATACCTCGCGCTGTTTCTAACTTTAGTTTTTTCGCTAAAGCCATTACACAGTTTTCCAGTGAGGCACATGAAATGACTGATGCCATTAATTATACCTTAAGACAACCCTTAGGTGTTGTAGCGACCATTTCTCCTTGGAATCTTCCGCTTTACCTTTTTTCATGGAAAGTTGCGCCTGCTTTAGCTGCAGGGAATACTGTAATTGCAAAACCTTCTGAAGTGACACCCATGACGGCTTTTCTTTTATCAGAAATAGCTAATGAAGCTGGATTGCCTCCTGGTGTTTTGAATATCGTTCATGGCTTAGGTCACAAGATTGGTGCTTCATTGGTAGCACATAAAGACATAAAAGCCATTTCATTTACAGGAAGTACAAGGGTAGGAAAAGAAATCGCTTCTGTAGCAGCTCCGATGTTTAAAAAGTTATCTCTTGAAATGGGAGGTAAAAACCCCAATATCATTTTTGCTGATTGCGATTATGATCGCATGTTAAAAACTACTCTAAGATCTTCCTTTGCCAATCAAGGTCAAATATGTTTGTGCGGAGCCAGGATATTCGTTGAGCAAAGTATCTATGAAAAATTTAAAAATGATTTCACAGCTGCTGCTAAAAAATTAGTTGTGGGCCCACCCTTTGATGAACATAGTGATTTGTCTGCCATCGTGTCTAAAGCCCATTATGAAAAAATCTTATCCTATATCGAATTAGCAAAAGAAGAGGGAGGTACGATTTTAACAGGAGGTCATCCAGTTCATCCTAAAGATCATGAAAATGGTTGGTACATTGCACCTACCATAATTGAAGGCTTAGATCCTGATTGCCGAACGAATCAAGAAGAAATATTTGGACCTGTAGTAAGTATTATACCTTTTAATAATGAAGAAGAGGTTTTGCATTTTGCCAACAACATTCCTTATGGATTATCGAGTACCATTTGGACAGAAAATTTAAGTCGTGCACATCGCATGGCTAAGAAAATTGAAGCTGGTATTGTATGGGTAAACACTTGGTTGCATAGAGATTTAAGAACACCCTTTGGCGGAGTTAAAAGTTCTGGTGTAGGTCGAGAAGGTGGTTTGGAGGCTTTAAGATTTTTTACAGAACCCAAAAATGTCTGTATTAAGTATTGATTCGGCAAGCTTTGAAAGGCGGTCTTTAGTGAAGTTTATTTTCAAACCTTAGATTGCAATCCAAAGCTAGAAATAACGTATTTTAGTGACCTATCAAATAAATACTTGTCATGACCAAATTGCCGCCAGTCATTAATTTCAAAAAATGGATTGATGAAAATCGAGAATTATTAAAACCGCCGGTTGGTAATAAGGCCATTTACAATGAAGATTATATTGTAATGGTGGTTGGAGGACCTAATTCAAGAAAAGATTATCATCTAAATCAAACACCAGAATTTTTCTATCAAGTCGAAGGAGATATTGTGTTAAAAGTAATTGAGGATGGTGAACAAAAAGATATTCACATAAAAGAAGGAGAGGTATTTTATCTCCCTCCCAATATTCCACATTCTCCACAAAGAGGAGCCAACACGATTGGCTTAGTAATAGAACAAAAAAGACCTGAAGGAGCAGATGATGGACTCGCTTGGTTTTGTGAATCATGCCACAACGAACTCTATAGAGAAGCTTTTACTTTGGATAATATTGAAACTGATTTGCCCATTATTTTTGATAAGTTTTATTCCAACGAAGAAATGAAGACTTGTTCGAAATGTAATAATGTTATGTCAGCTCCAAAATAAATAATGAGGATAAACGGCCACTCGCATTTATTACCTTATCCAGAGGATATTCCTTCATTCATGAAAGAAAAAGAAATATTTTGGGTGGATCAGGAGCGGAAATACATGCTGCAAAAAGGTTGGAAACGACCGGTAACAGATTCTAGTTTTTTTCTAAATGAAAAATTAGAATGGATGGAACACAACAATATAGATCATGCAGTAATTTTAAATTTATCACAACTGTATGGGAACGGTCTCGCTTTAGAAGAAATGAAAAGTGCGCTCCGATTTCAAAATGACTTTAATGCCAAAGTACAGTACGATCATCCTTCTAAATTCACTTCAGGTTTTGTCGTGCATCCAAGTTATATCGATGGTGCACTTTGGGAAATTGAAAGATGTGTAGAAGAACATCAATTGTCATTATTATGCTTGCCGACACATTTTATGGATGCTGCGGGTAAATGGAAAACCATTTTTACTGAAGAGGTTGAACCCATATTAGAACTTGCCAATAAATATAAACTAGCGATCGAAGTACATCCTTATGATGGAGAGAAATTTATTCAGTTGGAAAATGTTTCATGGCGATTTCATTTAGTTTGGATGTTGGCCCAATGTGCTGACGCTTATCATTTTTATACCTTAAAAATGTATGCAGATAAGTATCCGGATATCAGAGTATGTTTTGCTCATGGTGGTCAATTAGCTATGGTAAATTTAGGAAGGCGTATTCAAGGATTTGATGGACGACCGGATTTATTTGAAGGAATGACACATCCACGAAAATCTGTAGGACATCAAAATATTTATTTTGATACATTGGTGCATGATACACACTCTTTAGAACTCATGATTAAAAGATTAGGTGGAACAGATCAAATCCTTTTAGGACTTGACGATCCTTATCCATTAGGAGAGATGGAGTCTGAGGCCCAATCTTCTTATCCAGGAAAGTTATTGGACCTCGCTGTCGATGAAAAAATATTAACGGAAAAACAAAGAGATGAACTTTGGAGTAACAATGTCATGCGTTGGTTGGGTGTAGAAGAAAATGCATCGTTGAAGAAAAGAATTCAATCCCAAGTTTCATGATTTATCAAAACGATAAAAATTTTGCACTGCAACTAGATCAGCAGGATCCATTGGCTTCCTTTAGATCTAGGTTTCATATCCCTATGAGACAGAATGGTGAGGAGCATATTTATTTTTGTGGAAATTCCTTGGGTCTGCAGCCCAAGTCTACCAAAGACGCCTTACATCAAGAATTAGAAGATTGGAAAAAATATGGTGTAGAGGGGCATTTTCATGCTAAGAATCCTTGGATGCCCTATCATGAGTTTTTGACAGAAGCTATGGCAGAGATTGTAGGCGCAAAGCCTATAGAAGTAGTCGTCATGAATACGCTGACGGTAAATTTGCATTTGATGATGGTTTCATTTTACAAGCCCTCAGGAAAAAGAAATAAAATCCTTATTTCTTCAAATGCTTTTCCTTCTGATAAGTATGCGGTTGCTTCACAAATTAAGTTTCATGGATTGAATCCTGATGAATGCATGCTCATCCTAGATCCAGTAGAAGGTGAAGCCTGCCATCGAGAAGAAGATATTAAAGCTATCATAGATAAGCATGGTGATGAGATTGCTTTAATCTTATTGGGGAATACCAATTACTATACGGGCCAATTTTATGATATGAAAAAGATTAGTGCCTGGGGACACGAAAAAGGCTGCAAAGTTGGCTTTGATTGTGCTCATGGAGCGGGTAATGTACCACTGAATCTTCACGAGTCTAATTGCGATTTTGCTGTTTGGTGCAGTTATAAATATTTAAATTCTGGGCCTGGCTCATTAGGAGGCGTTTTCATTCATGAACGACATGCACATGATAAAGAAATATCAAGATTTGAGGGATGGTGGGGACATAAAAAAGATACTCGTTTTAAAATGCGTGATGACTTTGAGGCCATACCTGGAGTTGAAGCTTGGCAATTGAGCAATCCACCGATATTATCAATGGCAGCCATTTGGTCTTCTTTGAAAATATTCAAAGAAGCGAATATGGATAACTTGAGAAAGAAGGCAATTACACTTACTGGATACTTAGAATTCCTAGTGAAGCAATTGGGTAATGAAGTGGTAAATATTATCACACCTGAAGATCCTGCTCAGAGAGGATGTCAACTTTCTATACAGGTTAAGCATGCGGATAAGCGTTTATATGAAAATATTACCAAAGAAGGGGTGATTGCAGATTGGCGTGAGCCTGATGTAATCAGAGTTGCTCCTGTACCTTTATATAATTCTTATACAGATGTATATCAGTTTGTAAAAATTTTGGAAAAAGCAGTACAAGGCATATGAGTGCGGATAAGAAAATAATTATCGTAGGGGCAGGACTTTGTGGCTCTCTGTTGGGATTGAGATTGGTGCAAAAGGGTTTTGAAGTGGACCTCTATGAAAAAAGAGGAGATTTGAGGAAAGAAGAAGCCATAGGAGGTAGGTCAATCAATTTGGCACTTTCTGCAAGAGGACTTTGGGCATTAGATTTGGCGGGGATACAGTCAGAGGTGCTTTCACTGTGTATTCCTATGAGAGGAAGAATGATTCACCCACTTGGCGCAGATTCCTTTTTATCGCCTTACAGTGGTAGAGAAGAAGATTATATTAATTCTGTTTCGAGAGGTGGTTTGAATGCCTTGCTTTTAAATGAGGCTGATAAGTTTGATAATTTGAGAGTTCACTTTAATACCAAGGTGACAGAGATCGATTTAGAAAATGCTTCCATAAAATACCTTGATCATAATGGTGATCCAAATCAAGACCAAGGAATAGTAGTAATAGGTACCGATGGTGCTGGTTCTGTAGTGCGAAGGAGTATGATGGCGCAAACCACTAAGCTTTTATTTAATTACTCACAGGATTTTTTGCGTCATGGCTACAAGGAATTAAGCATATTACCAGCTGAGAATAATACTTGGAAAATTCATAAAGAAGCTTTACATATTTGGCCTCGTGGTGCCTATATGATCATTGCTCTGCCCAATTTAGACGGAAGTTTTACCCTCACTATGTTTCATCCTTATGAAGGACATGCAGGATTTAATACTTTGAATACCAAAGAAAAATTGAGCTCATTCTTTCAGCAGGAGTATCCAGAACTTCTACCTTATATCCCACATTATCAAGAAGAATATTTTGAAAATCCTGTAGGTACGCTCGGTACCATCAAATGCTATCCTTGGCAGGCTTATGGTAAAAGTTTAATCATGGGAGATGCTTCTCATGCGATTGTTCCATTTTATGGACAAGGGATGAACGCATCGTTTGAGGATGTCAGAATATTTATGGAATTGTTGGAAAAAAATGGAGCGCAGTGGGAAAAGCTATTTAAGGAGTTTCAAGATATTCGAGTAAAAGATGCAGATGCTATCGGTGACTTGGCTGTTGATAATTTTTATGAAATGAGAGACAAGGTAGATGATGTCCCGTTCATGCGAAAGCGTAAGATTGAAATGCAGTTGGAGCAAAAATTCCCTGATTACTATTCAAAGTATTCTTTAGTCAGCTTTAAAGAAGAGTTACCATATTCAAAGGCTAAGGCTCAGGGAAGAGCTCAAGATGAAAAGCTGCTAAGCATGTGTGAGCGTGATGATTTTGACAGCATCCGATTAGAAGATTTTTATAAGGAGATGCAATTAATAAAGCTTTAGTCAAAGGCAATGAAAATTCAATTAAGACATAATGCGATTAATTACGAATGTGATTTATCTGCACCTATTGATATTTCTCTTTCTGTTGGGCAAGTCAAGTGCTTTTATGCACCAGATTTAGACACGGCACCTTATGAGTCTGGAGCTTTTATTGGATCAGTAAAGGCAGGGGCTCCAGTAAACTTTTACAATGTATTTTTTAATCCACACGGGAATGGCACACATACTGAAAGTCTAGGTCACATTACTACAAAACAGGAGTCTGTTAACAAGCAATTAAAAAGCTTTCATTTTGTGTCCTATTTAGTAAGTGTTCCTTTAGAAAAGAAAGGGAAGGCGGATCAAGTAATTACCTTAGCTGCTTTAAAGAAGGCTTTAGGGGATCATATTCCAAAGGCGATCATTATTAGAACGAGACCCAATCGATCTAATAAGCGGAAGAAAGATTATTCTGGAACTAACCCACCTTACATGGAAGCAAAGGCCATGCGTTATTTAGTAAAAATAGGTGTTGAACATGTATTAATTGATTTGCCTTCGGTAGACAGGGAAGTTGATAAAGGAAAATTGGCAGCACATCATATTTTTTGGGGTTTAGAGAAAAATGCAAAAAAGAAACGTTCGCACTGTACGATTACTGAATTAATATTTGTGGATAATTCTATAAAGGATGGGTGGTATTTTTTGAATTTACAAATCGCGCCTTTCGAATTAGATGCATCACCAAGCAAGCCAATTATTTATCAATTAAATAAAATATAATGGACGGAAAGGTATTAAAAGGAAGAGCGCAACCACTCGGAAAATATCCTCATTATAAGCGGGTAGGAGATTTTATTTACATTTCTGGAACAAGCAGTCGATTGCCTGATAATACACATGCTGGTGCAAAGCAAAATGAAGATGGAAGTTGGGACTTGGATATTGCCATACAGACGGAGGCAGTCATTAAAAATATTGAAGCCGTTTTGCAATCCGCTGGAGCGGAGTTATCTGACTTGGTAGATGTGATTAGTTTTTTAGTTGATATGAAGGATTTTCCAAAGTACAATGAAGCTTATGGAAAGTACTTTAATCATACAGGTCCCACTAGAACAACTGTTGCGGTTCATCAATTGCCTCACCCTAATTTGTTGATAGAAATTAAGGCTGTTGCTTACAAGCCTTTGACTTAAGGAAAATAAAAAAGCCAGCCTAAAAATTAGACTGGCTTCTTTGATATAATGCTTTTTTCTTAAACGTTTTTGACACGTCTTGTTGGGTAAGCCACTGTAATACCAGCTTCTCCAAATGCTTTTTTAATCTCTCTATAAGAATTAAAATATACATCCCAGTAAGTTGCATCTGTTGCGAAAGGTCTAACGGCTAACAATACATTGTTTTCGTCAAATTTTTCGATTTCAATAGTTGGCTCATCTGGTAACTTCTCCGTTACTTTATCCAATGCACCTTTAATGATGTTTCTTACTTTTTCAAAATCTTCTTCGTAAGGCATAGCAACATTAAGATCTACTCTTAATTTACCATTTGCAGTCAAATTTGTCATGATACCGCTCGTAGCAATACCATTTGGCATGATGACTTTTTTATTGTCTAAGGTATTGATCACAGTGTTGAAAACTTGAATTTCAGAAACATGACCAACAGTACCTTGTATATCTACTAAATCACCTACTCTGTAAGGTTTAAATAATAAAACCATTACTCCAGCAGCAAAGTGACCTAATGTTCCAGACATTGCAGCTCCAATTGCCAAACCAGCACCAGCAATCAATGCAGCAAAAGCTGTAATTTCAATACCTACAGCACCAGCTGCTGTAATTACAACTAATACTTTTAAAAGTACGCTAACTAAGGATTTTAAAAATGGTTGAAGGTCTTGATCAACACCACTTTTTTGCATGCTTTTTCCTATGATAGAAACCAGCTTGTTAACAATCCAAAATCCAATAATTAAAATAAGAATTGCTCCTATAATTTTTGGAGCATAACCAATTGCAGCATCGATATAATCAGGCAATTTTTCGGCAAAACTAAAGTCCATCTTGTTTATTTGTTTAATTGATAAAGTATTTAGACGCGGATTTTCAGAATTGTAACTGTTTTATTGCAATTTTTTTTTTCTGAAGTAAAAGATTTCTCTAATTAGAGACCTATCCTACAATCTTTTCATCAAATTCTAAAGCCTTTCCTTGTTGTGCCGTTTCTAATTCTGGAAGGATTTCACAATTATCCCAAATGCCGTTTTTTAAGGTTTTCGCATAACTTTCTATCAGGTCATTTTTTTCAATAGCATAACTAGCAGCGCTAAAATCATATTCCAATTGATGAAAAGAAATTTCCAGCTTGTTATTTTTATCATCTAATATGGCATACCAAGTATTTTGATTCCCATCATTTGCCGGCATTCCAATCACTCCTGCATTTAGCCAATATTTCTCCTCATGTATATCAATAAATGGAATTCCACTATGTCCGCAAATAATAACATCACTATCTGCTTTTGATAAAATATGTTCCTTTT
>CALGNN010000129.1 GCA_937961455.1 uncultured Saprospiraceae bacterium | reverse complement strand
TAGCTGAAAAAGCATTGGGTGCAAAGGTCAGCTTGTGTTTTTCAACAGACAGTGTTGGAATTGTAGACCCGAATCGTTTAGATCATATAGCTGGATTGGAAGCTTTAGATGATGCTGATCTAATGGTAATGTTTACGCGATTTAGAGCGCTTCCGGATCATCAACTCAAGTTTATTTTAGATTATGTTAATTCGGGTAAGCCAGTAGTGGGTTTTAGAACTTCCACTCATGCATTTTTATATAAAACGGATTCTACTAAATTTCATATGAATAATACTTGGCCAGCGGATCTTTTTGGTCAACAATGGATAACACATCATGGACATTTTGACGATGGAAATCGTCCTTTGACAAAAGTTAACAAAAGGAAGGATCATCGAATACTGAATGGAATCTCCGACTTTGATGCCTATTCATGGTTGTATCATGTAGAAGGAGGAGGATGGAACTTGCAAGGGGACTGTGATATTTTATTAGATGGTAATTCTTTGAGGTCCAGTCATGAAGAAGGAGGGCGTCTAGATAAATTTCCATTGACCAATCCAGTAGCTTGGACGAAAAATTATCTTTCTCATTCAAATAAATCTTCACGCGTATTTTTTACAACACTTGGTCATCCTTATGACTTTAAGAATGAAAACATGAGAAGACTTGCACTTCAAGGAATGGCCTGGGCATTGTCAAGAGAAGATGAAATTCCAACAAAAGGATTTGCTGTAAATCCTGATCGAGCTTTTGAACCCAATAATTCAGGTTTTGGTAAAAAATATAAATTGAATAAGAGACCAGAAGAATTTTAAAAGTAATTCTTAGTATTTTGTGGTTCTATTTTAAAGTAATGAATCAAGCAATAGACTTATTAAAACATCATCGCCTTAAAAAAACTCCAGTCAGAATTCAAATCTTGGAAGAGTTTCTTAAAGCTGATCGAGCGCTATCAAAAAGTGACATTGAAAATGCCTTTGATAAACTAGATCGGATTACTTTATACAGAACGCTCAAATCATTTGAAGAAAAAGGACTCATTCACAAGGCAGTAGACGGAAGCGATAAAATAAAGTTTGCACTATGTCATAATGGGTGCACTGTACATGAGCATTTAGATAGTCATGCACATTTTCATTGTAATGATTGTGGTAAAACTTTTTGCATGGATGATATTTCAGCTCCAGAAGTTAAAGCTCCAAAAGGATTTACTTTGGGGAAAACACATCTTGTGCTTGCAGGGAAATGCGATACATGCTAAAATGGGTTTTGATTTATTCGAAGCTTAGGTCTTCAAGCAATTAATTATGAATTAGTATTTTTAGGACCTGATGAAATTACAATTACGCCTCTCTTCTTCTCTAGTACTTTTTAGTCTGATCTTGATTTTAATCTCCAGCTGCCAAGGTGTTGAAAATCAGACAGCCAATCATGCAGCAATCAGTGAAAAAAAGATAACAAGAGAACCTGCCATTTTACCTGATGATGCTACGTTAATCATGATAGACACCATTAGGAAGGCTCATGCTAAGGTGAATCATGAGAATATTAATTATTACCTCAATGAAAAAAGAGCTGATTTCTTTTTAAGAATGATGGAAGTTCAAACAGGCCCAGAAAGAATCAATTCTATGTTTGGGTATGGTCAGGAATTAATAAATATTGGAGAGCTGGAAAAAGCGATTACCATATTTGAAAATATGAGAGAGCAGTTGAGTAGTTTGGGCGAAGAGAAAGATCTAGAAGTATTAAAAGCAACTTTGAAAGTTTTAAGTATTGCCTATTTTCGAAAAACAGAAGTAGAGAATTGCTTGCAAAATCATACGGATGAATCTTGCATCATTCCCATTAGTAAAAAAGCTGTTCATAGCTATAATGAAGGTTCTATTAAATGTGTCGCAGTATTAGAAGAACTTTTAAAGTTAGATCCATCTGATAAGGAAGCTCAGTATTTATTGAATATTGCTCATATGACTTTGGGATCTTATCCGAGATCTGTTTCCAAAGATTTTCGCATACCAAAAAAGTTTTTTGAAGCTGGAGATGACTTTCCCAGATTTGAAGAAGTTGCTATGCATCTTGGTGTTGCAGGATCTTCATTAGCTGGAGGTACATGTGTTGAGGATTTTAATAATGATGGTTACCTTGATATTATTGCGAGTTCTTGGGGCTTTACGGATCAGATAAAATATTATGAAAATGATCAGAATGGAGGATACATCGATAGAAGCCTTAGTTCTGGAATGCAGGGAGTAAGTGGTGGGCTTAATTTGAGACATGCAGATTATAATAATGATGGATATGTAGATTTTCTGATTTTACGAGGAGCATGGTTTTTTGGGGAAGGGAAGATTCCAAATTCTTTGATGCGAAATAATGGAGATGGGACATTTACTGATGTGAGTATTGAATCTGGATTGTATTCAGAATATCCAACGCAATCTGCAGAGTGGGCAGATTTTAATTTAGATGGACATTTAGATCTCTTTATTGCAAATGAAGCCAATGAAAATTTTCCAGTATTCAGTGAATTGATGATCAATCAAGGAGATGGTACTTTTAAGAATGAGATACAATCTTCTGGAATTTCAACAAGGGGTTTTTTCAAAGGGGTTAGCTGTGGTGATTTGAATAATGACAACTACCCTGATTTATACATTTCTAATTTAGGGGCTCAAAATGTTTTGTTTATGAATACTTCTGCTTCAGGACAAATCGGTTTTAAAAGAATAGAGGGTCAGACAGGAACTACCAATCCCATTATAAGTTTTCCAACATGGATGTTTGATTATAACAATGATGGTCACAATGATATTTTTGTGTCTGGCTATTCAGATTTGGAGCACTCAGGTCCACAGTTATTTATGGAAAACCTAGAAGGTGCTTTGCACACCAACAGACCTTATCTCTATCGGAATAATGGTAATGGAAGTTTTACCGAAGTATCTGCAGAGCTAGGCTTAAATCAAGCGATGTCAGGAATGGGGTCTAATTTTGGAGATCTTGATAACGATGGGTTTTTAGATTTTTATTTGGGTACAGGTGAAGCTGATTTAAAGTCAGTCGTGCCGAATAGGATGTATTTAAATAAAGGAGGGAAATCTTTTGAAGACGTTAGTTTTAGCGGTGGCTTCAGTCATATTCAAAAAGGAAGTGCTGTAGGATTTGGGGATTTAGATAATGATGGAGATCAAGATATTTATGCAGTAATGGGAGGCTTTTTCGAAGGAGATGCTTTTCAGAATATCCTTTACGAGAATCCGCTAGGCTCAGAGAATAATTGGGTAAACATTTCACTAGAAGGAACCAGCTCAAATCGGTCTGCCATTGGAGCAAGAATATTACTTTATGTAATTGATGGAACCGAAGAAAGAAAAATCTATCACACTGTCAATACGGGCTCAAGTTTTGGAGGTAATAGTTTGGCGGCAGAGATTGGAGTAGGAAAGGCAAAAATAATTACCCAGTTGACCGTCTTTTGGCCGAATAAAGAAAGAACAAAATTAAGCTTCAATAATGTTGCAATAAATAAGTTTTATAAAATTAAAGAAGGAGTCAATAGTATAGAAGAACGAATGATTGAAGCTAGACCATTTGCAAAAACGGAATTGGAGTAAAACCTATTTAAAAAACATAAATCCCAAAAAAAAGGAGCCTAGAGATAAACTCCAGACTCCTTAAATATATCAAGCCATATTATTTTATAAGATGTTCGCTTTTGCTTTCATCTTTTCACCATTTCTTAAGTATTTCAGCTTTAATTTTTTTGCAGGTGTGCCCACCTTTGCCAAATCGGCTAAGCTTGCAACTTTGATGTTGTTAATTTTAGTTATGACATCTCCTGGCTGAATTCCAAGTTTAGAAGCCATTCCACCGTCAGCAACTCTTTTAATAACAACATTTCCTGCTTCTTCTACTGCTTTCCAGCCAAATGGATTTTGATCCAACATGTTTTTAGCATTCTTCATCGCCTTACCAGGCATCTTATCCATTTTAGTTTGAGGATTTCCTTTAGGCTTTTTTGGCTTATTACCAGCTTCAGATCTCTCTGCTCTTCTTTTTTCCATATAAGCCTTGCGCTCTTCAGCTGACATGTGCTTCATTAATTCAACCTCAGCATCACTCAATCCTTTCTTTCTTGCTTCAGGCCTTTTTTGAGGATAGCGATCATTGCCTTCATCCCAATTTGCTCTTCTTTTTTCTTCCATGTAAGCTCTTCTTTCAGCAGCCGACATTTCTTTAAGCTTAGCAACTTCTTCTTCAGTCAAATTTCTATCTACTTCTCCTTTGGCATTTCCAATAGGATTTCCCATTCTTCTGCCTCTCTTTTCTAGATAAGCTTTCCTTTCTTCTGGGCTCATTTTCTTCAGCTTCTCCATTTCTTCTTTGGACATTTCAGGTGGTCTTTGACCACGCTCTTCCATTCTTTGGCGTTCTTCTTCTGTTTTGTGCTGTCTGTCCGGATCCATGACTTGAGTCTTCCCTTCTTTGAATTCTCTCGTCATGGTCTTTTTCAAAATAATTTTTTCTTGAAAGACCATGTCTTCTCTTCTCCAAGTTACTAGTAATGCATCTCCTTCTTCATATTTTTTCATCTCATCCCAAAATTCACCTGAATCTTTTACGTATAAAGCATTTAATCGAGTGATAATATCACCTTCTTGAATACCTGCATCATATCCAGGACTTCCTTTAAATACCTTGCTAACGATAACACCTTCAGTCGTGACTTCCTTGCTAACTAAAAAACCTGCAAGTGCATGATCTTTTCGAGCATCATAATTTACTTTTACTCCGTCTTTACCTTTTGTAGGTACGTCTTGCTTCACTTCTTTTTCCAATTTTTGATTTTTAATCTTTTTGGAATTTGCTCGTTGACTTTGAGCAGCTACATTTGCACTGCAAAAAATCATGAAAAACATGAAACTTAAGAGTGAGATTTTGTTGATTGTGATCTTATTCATAGTTAAATTATTTTAAACACTTAAATAAGGCGTTAAATGTCTGTTAAATGAAATGCAGACCCGCTTTATTATGGTTATTTTTATACTCTTTAAACGTAATAATTCAGAAAAGTAATCCTTTTAAATGTGAAAGAAATATTAAAGTTTTAATTCACCCATGGACAAGAAGAAGATTTGGTTAATTATATTTTTGATGACAGCTGGTATCATAGGGACAGCTTCCATACAAATCTATTGGTTTAAGGAGTCGATGAAAATCCAAGAAAAGAAGTTTGAAAACAATGTTTTTACTGCGTGCTACGGAGTCGTAGAAAAGATTGAAGAAGATTATAAAAAGAGAAGGGAGAGTATTTTAAATATTACTAACTCCCCAACTTCATCCTATTTTAATATTGGCTTGGGTTCACCCAATAGAATAAAAAGAGATATCCTCAGCCGAAGCATGCCCCTTAGTGATAGTACAGAAATTAAATCAAGAATTAGTTTATTCGAAAGTTTAGATCAAAATCAAAGGAAGTGGGCGGTCTATGAAGAAAGATATTTAAATCAACCAGAAATAGAAGATCGAATTGTTGACTTAGATAAGTTGGACAGCTACATGAAAGCTGAATTGAAAAGTTTGGGTATTGATATCGACTATGACTATGGTATTTATTCCAATACCTCTGAAAGCTTTGTCATCATTAATGGAAACTATGTCGCTGCTGGATTCGATGATTCTGTGCTTGCTAGTAATTCAGGTGTTAATAACAGCCTTGATAATTCTCCGTATGAATTTGAAATGTTTTTAAATGAGAATCCGACTCCTGGTAAGCTAGCCATTCATTTTCCAGATAGATCTACTTTACTTTGGTCTTCTTTAGTTTCCATCCTATTGGGAACTTTGTTCTTCGCAGGACTTATTTTATTTTGCTTTGGATACACCATCTATGTGATTTTTGTTCAGAAGAAAGTCTCAGAAATGAAGAATGACTTCATTAATAATATGACTCATGAGTTTAAAACACCCATCGCGACAATTTCACTTGCAGCGGATTCTATTACAAACCCAAAGGTTTCCCAGGATACCTCTAAGGTTCAAAGGTTTGCAGGAATCATAAAGCAAGAAAATAAGCGAATGCTGAGTCAGGTAGAGAAGGTATTGCAGATGGCTGTTTTAGATCGAAAAGATTTTTCACTTAAATTATCGCAAGTAGACTTGAATCGAATTATCACGCAAGCAGTCGATCACACCAATCTACAAGTGCAAAAGAGAGGAGGAAAGGTATTAAAGCAACTAAACGCCAATGAGGCAATTATTGAAGGCGATGCTACACATATCAGTAACATTATTCATAATTTGCTTGATAATGCCAACAAATATTCTCCTGAAGAACCAGAAATTACCTTATACACACGCAATTTGAAGGACGGTGTTGAAGTTATTGTTGAGGATAAAGGTATTGGAATGACGAAAGAAGCCTTAAAGCACATATTTGATAAGTTTTATCGAGTGCATACAGGTAACTTGCACGATGTTAAAGGATTCGGATTAGGCTTAAGTTATGTCAAAGCCATAATGACCGCACATCAAGGAGAAATCGCTGTAAAAAGCGAGGTAGGAAAAGGAAGCAGCTTTATCCTACATTTTCCGTTTAAACAGCGTGCTTAAAATATTAGTTAAAAAGAATATACATTTGTAAAAATTGCTAAATATGGCTCAGAAAATTTTACTAGTAGAAGATGATCAAAATTTTGGAGATGTCTTGAGATCCTATCTCGAAATGCATGACTATGAAGTTGTGCTTGCGACAGATGGTATGGCAGGGCTAGAGGCTTATAAAAAAGAGGCCTTTGATCTTTGTATTTTTGATGTTATGATGCCAAAGAAAGATGGCTTTACTTTAGCAAAAGAAATTCGTGAAAAGGATAATGAAATCCCAATTATCTTTCTTACTGCTAAGACCCTTAAAGAGGATATTCTTGAAGGTTTTAAAATTGGTGCAGATGATTATATTTCTAAGCCCTTTAATTCTGAAGAATTATTGCTAAGGGTTCAAGCTATTCTAAAGCGTTCGCAAAAAGCTCCAGATCCTAAAGAAGATATTAAAGAGTTTGATATAGGAAAATACCACTTCAACTACCCATTAAGAATTTTAAGTTTTAATGGAGGCGAAACCATAGAAAAATCAAAGTTGTCCCCAAAAGAAGCACACCTTTTGAGATTATTTTGCATTTATAAAAACGATGTATTACCTAGATCGGAAGCACTTACTAAAATTTGGGGAGAGGACAATTACTTTACAGCAAGGAGTATGGATGTCTTTGTTACCAAATTGAGAAAATACCTAAAAAATGACGAGAATATCGAAATCGTCAATATTCATGGAAATGGTTTTAGATTATTGATCCAAGAAGATAATGTTGATATCTTAGATTAGTTATCATAATTCTTATAGACTTTCAAGTCCAATACAGTTTAATAAACCAGCTGTCTTCATTTGATGTGCTTATTTACTAATACATTATGATGTAGTGAATCTTCCCGCTATGGAGTTACTAGTCTTACAAAAAAGTGCAAATTACTTAATTAAATAAACTGCTTTTGTTTAAGATTCAGGACTTGCTTCTGGATCCAGTTTTTCTGCGATTCCATTTTGAGGAATATGCTTTTTAGCATGCTCATATGGACGTGGACCAATCATTTTCTCTAAATCTGATTTCAGCAATACCTCTTTTTCTAAAAGTGCTTCTGCAAGCATCTTTAATTCTTTGCCTTTCTCCCTTAGTAGATTTTGTGCACGAAGGTATTGCTCATCTAGCATCCTCCTTACCTCTTCATCTATTAAAGTGGCAGTGTCATCTGAATAGGGTTTGTTGAATTGATCTTGTGACATTCCGTGGAAAGATACTTGACCCACTTTTTCATTCATTCCATAAATGGCAATCATACTATAGGCCATTTTTGTAACTTGATCAAGATCACTTTGCGCACCAGTCGATATTTTGTTAAAAATGATTTTCTCTGCTGCCCTTCCGCCAAATGTCATACACATCCGATCAAGCAAAGCTTCAGTCCGTGTAATGTATTCTTCTTTTGGAAGGTATTGTGCATAGCCTAGGGTGCCTATACCTCTTGGCACTATGGTAACCTTAACCAATGGACTTGCATGTTCTAAAAACCAACCACATATGGCGTGGCCTGCCTCATGATAAGCAATGATTTCTTTCTCTTTTGGTGAAATGAGCTTATTTTTCTTTTCCAATCCACCAATGACTCTATCCAAGGCATAATTGAAGTCTTCCATGTCAACAAATTTCTTGTTGAAACGTGCAGCAATCAAAGCAGCCTCATTACAAATATTTGCTATATCAGCACCAGCAAATCCAGGAGTCATTTCAGATAATACTGGAGCACTGACATTCTCATCAATTTTGATGTTTTTTAAATGCACTTTGAAAATGGCTTCTCTACCTTTAAGATCAGGTAAATCAACACCAATTTGTCTATCAAATCTTCCTGGTCTAAGTAAGGCATTATCAAGAACATCAGGTCTATTGGTAGCGGCCATTAAAATAACACCCTTATCTGTGCTGAATCCATCCATTTCAACCAACAACTGATTCAAAGTATTTTCTCTTTCATCATTTCCACCCTGCATGGTACTTCTTCCTCTTGCTCTACCAATGGCATCAATCTCATCAATGAAGACGATACATGGTGCTTTTTCTCTTGCTTGTTTAAATAAATCTCTTACCCTTGATGCACCAACACCCACAAACATCTCCACGAAATCAGAACCTGATATGGAGAAAAAAGGAACTCCTGCTTCTCCTGCAACTGCTTTAGCTAAAAGCGTTTTACCAGTACCCGGAGGGCCCACAAGAAGCACACCTTTTGGTATTTTACCTCCAAGAGCCGTATATTTTTTTGGATGTTTTAAAAAATCAACAACCTCCATGACTTCTTCTTTCGCTTCATCAAGTCCTGCAACGTCTTCGAATGTTACATTAACCTTAGAGTTTGAATTGTCAAAAAGGGTAGCCTTTGATTTTCCTATATTGAATATTTGTGCACCTGGTCCCCCAGATCCTCCACCTACTCTCCTCATGATGAAAAGCCATATTCCAAAAATTAGTAGAATTGGAATGACCCATCCAAGAATCGGCCCCCAAACATTTGGCTCGTCTTTATATACGTAGGATAAACGATTTTTAGAGCCTAACTCATCATTGAGCTTTTTTAAGTCTTCAGCAAAACTCTCAGGTGGCCCAATACTAAAGGTGTAATTGGATGTATTCCCAAAGCCAGATTTTTTTGCTTTTTTATGTTTTTCCTTTTTCAAGGCTTCAGCAGTTAAATATACTCTGGCAACCTGTGAATTAATGATTTCTAATTTTTTGACATCACCGTCTGTAGCCATCCGCTTTAACTGCTCAAAGCTAATAGAGCTGCTTGTTCCATCTTGTGAAACAATGATGTTGAAACCAATTAATAGAAATAAAACAAGACCAAAAATCCAATAGAAATTGAAATTCAATCTGTTGTTATTCCCTGGTAAATTATTATTGTTGTTATTTTCTTCCATATTATTTAGCAACGTACGCTATATAGAACGTATTAGAAGCCGCCCAGTTTTATTGAAATTACACTATTTGTCTATAAATTACTGTATTCTGTAGTAAAAGCATCACTCCAGAGTTTTTCAAGTTCATATAAATGCCTTGTTTCAGGATAGAATATGTGGACAATTATGTTAAAATAGTCTACAAGAACCCAATGTGCATTTTGCACGCCTTCCATATTAAAAGGCACAAGTTGAGCTTCTTCCTTTAAGCGCTTATATATATTTTGAGAAATGGACTTTATCTGAGTACTTGAATCACCTTCACAGATGATAAAAAAATCTGTTGGTGCATCTTCAAGTTTTCTCAAATCCAATTTAACGATATTTTTTCCCTTGATATCTTGAATACTATCAATGATCAAATCATTAAGGTTCTCCGTACTTAGCTCCTCGTTTTCTAAGGCAATGTTTTTATTCAAATTAAAATTTATGTTTTAATGATACATTTGTACCGCAAATTACGAAAAATAGTTCTTTGGATACTTTACATATTAATAATTCCATTGGCAATAAAGTTCTCTATTTTGAAGAACTAGGGTCAACTAACGATAAATCTTTCGAATTAATAAAATCAGAATCTGCTGAGTCTGGAACAATTGTGTACACAGATTACCAAAATAAGGGTCGTGGACAAATAGGTAAATATTGGGAATCTGAAAAAGGAAAAAATCTTTTATTATCACTATTGTTAAAAAAAATAGGATTGGAAGTAGAGAACCAATTTTTGATTTCGATATTCACTTCCTTAGCCATTAAAGACCTCGTTCAGGAGACCCTACAAATGAATGCAACCATTAAATGGCCTAATGACATTTATGTCGCAGATCGCAAAATTTGTGGGATTCTTATTCAAAACAGCATCATGAATAAATTGATAGGTGCTTCTGTAATAGGAATAGGATTAAATGTGAATCAATCAAAATTCAGCCCTTCTCTGCCCAATCCTTGCTCTCTTAAGAGTATTACAGGCGAGGAATTTCCTTTGGAGGAGATACTTGAAAAATTGATACAATTGTTAAAAAAGTACTATGATCTCTTACTAAAAGGTCAATACGTTGAATTAATAGATCAGTATCATAATGCCTTATACAGGAAAGGCATTGAGACCAGATTTAAAAAGCCCAATGGCCAATCATTTGAAGGTATTATTAAAGGAATAGATCCTTCTGGTAAGTTGCAACTTAAAATAAAAGATAAGATAGAATCATTTGGATTCCATGAATTAAAATATATCATATGAAGCTTTCAATTCTAACCATAGGAGATGAAATTTTAATTGGTCAAATTGTTGATACCAATTCCAATTGGCTTGCACAAGAGAGCAATAAGATGGGGCTTGAAGTATATCAGATGTTGACCGTATCTGATGAGGATGCAAGCATTAAAACGGCATTAGATTATTTATTTGAACATTCGGATATCATCATCACTACAGGCGGACTTGGTCCAACCAAAGATGATATTACGAAAAAGACCCTGAGTGAATATTTTGATACAAACTTAGTTTTTCATGAACCTACCTGGGAAAGAATTCAAGCATATTTTGCCCATATTAAAAGACCCACGAACGAAGCTCATAAAGCTCAATGTGTTATGCCAGAAGATGCAGAATTGCTTGTTAATAAAATGGGTACTGCACCAGGAATGGTTTTTACTAAAGAACAAAAAATCTGTATTTCACTACCAGGGGTGCCTTATGAGATGAAATATATCATGGAAAACCATGGCTTTGATTTAATAAAGGAGCGATTTCAATTGGGACATATTATCCACAAAACGATTCTCTGCATGGGTGCAGGAGAATCTGTGATTGCGAATAAAATAGAAGGCATTTTGAATGAAATGCCGGATAAAATTAAAGTAGCATATCTGCCGAGTATTGCTAGAGTAAGAATTCGTCTCAGTACTTATCAAAATGCAATGGATGCAGATCTAGAACAAGAGCTTGAACATTGGACTCAAAGGATTAGTGATGAATTGGGAAGTTTAGTCTTTGGATATGGGAATCACGATATTGCAGAGATATTTGGCAATTTATTGAAAGAAAAGCAACTAAAATTAACGCTTGCGGAAAGTTGTACCGGTGGTCAGATAGCAAGTAAAATTGTCTCAATTCCTGGTTCTTCAGCCTATTTTGAAGCCAGTATTGTTGCCTATAGCTATGAAATGAAGAACGCTTTACTTGAAGTCAAAAAAGAAACACTAGAAAAATATGGCGCCGTAAGTGAAGAAACTGTCAAGGAAATGGCAATTCAAGCAAAAAAAATCCTCTCTTCAGATGTCTCAATTGCGGTATCAGGTATTGCTGGGCCAGGTGGAGGAACCCCTGATAAGCCAGTAGGCACTGTATGGATGGCGGTTGCCTACAAAAATGAATGCTATACTGAGAAACTTCAATTGGGTAAAAACCGTTTATTGAATATCGAATATACCTCTGTAAGAGCAATAAATATGGCTCGATTAGTTATTTTAGAGGCAAATTCTAATGTCAAAACTATCTAATGGCAAAATTTGAATTATTAATGCCTAAAATGGGTGAAAGTATCATGGAAGCAACCATTCTGCAATGGTTGAAAAAAGAAGGTGATACAATCACAGAAGATGAGAGCATTATCGAAATTGCGACAGATAAGGTGGACTCCGAAATTCCATCCCCAGTATCAGGCGTTTTAAGTTCTATTTTATTCAGAGAAAATGATGTTGTAGAAGTTGGCGCTGTTATCGCTTACATAGAAGTCGCAGGTGAAGGTGTTTCAGAAACAAATGAATCTGCTAAACAGGAAGCAGAAGAGGAGGAGGTGAAAGTTGAAGAAATCCCAGTCATGCAAAAAGAAGCGGCCAATACGAATGGTCACATGAAACCCTCAACCATTTCACTTAGCTCAAATGGGAGTGAAGGTAAAAGCAAACAAAAATCTGATCGTTTTTATTCTCCATTAGTGAAGAACATTGCAAAAAGAGAACAAATTAGTATTGATGAATTAGATGCGATCGTTGGTTCAGGGGCAAATGGTAGAGTGACGAAGATCGACGTTCTTAGTTATATAGAAAATAGAAAAAGCCAAGGAGTTGTTACTCAAGCAATCACCTCTACTAAGCTTGAAACTACGGCTAAGCCCGCTTCAAAACAACAAGCTCAGACTGGAAGTGTTACAAATACAAAAAGCACCTCAGGCAATCACGAGATCATTGAAATGGACCGGATGCGCAGAATGATTGCGGATCATATGGTAAATTCAAAACACACCTCTCCGCATGTTACTTCATTTGTTGAAGCCGACGTAACCCCCCTCGTAAATTGGAGAAAGAAAATCAAAAATGATTTTATTGAAAAGCATGGTGAAAAAATAACTTACACACCCATTTTTATAGAGGCGGTCGTGAGAGCTATTCAAGATTTTCCTATGGTGAATGTTTCTGTTGACGGAAGCAATATTATAGTTAAGAAAGAAATAAACATTGGTATGGCTGCTGCATTGCCTAGCGGCAATTTGATTGTACCAGTCATTAAAAATGCAGATTATTTGAGTCTTGTTGGATTGACTAAGTCAGTAAACGATTTGGCCAACCGAGCAAGAAATAATAAACTAAAACCCGATGAAATTCAGGGAGGAACTTTCACTTTGACAAATGTAGGAACCTTCGGGAACGTTATGGGCACACCAATTATTAATCAGCCTCAGGTAGCCATACTAGCTGCAGGAGCGATTAGAAAAAAACCAGCCGTTTTGGAAACAGATGATGGAGATGTAATCGCCATTAGACACATGATGTTTTTATCATTATCTTATGATCATAGGGTTGTAGATGGGTTTTTAGGAGGAAGTTTCCTCAGAAGAATTGCAGATTACCTGGAGGCATTTGATACAAATCAAAAAATATGAAAATATTTTTTTCTGGTTTTCGTCGCTTCATATTCTTGAGTTTGATATTCTTGCCTTTGTTGATGCAAGGGCAAAATGATAAGAATACAGCTCCTAGTCTTGCTCAAATATTAAAAGAAAAAAGAACGAAGGCTGAAGCATTATTCCTTGCAGGTAAGTACGTTAAAGCTTATCAAATATTTCAAGAATTAAATTTTGAAGAAGATCCAGAAATTCTTCATAAAATGAGTGTGTGTAGTTACCACTTTAATGATCTATCGACGGCAAATAAGTATGTGAGAAAATCTCTTGTATTGGATAAAAAGGTTCAAGATGAAAACTACTATCTCTTAGCTAGGATTTTGCACAGCAAAGGAGAATATGTTGAAGCTAGAAAATATTACAAAGAATATTTAAAGAGGCTTTCACCAAATGATCCATTCAGATATCAAATTCGAGATGATATCAAAAGATGTATCAATGCAGAGATTTATTTATTTAAAGATGAGAAAGCCTACGTAGAAAATTTAGGTATAGAAATTAATAGTCCATCGAATGAAAATAATCCAGTATTTAGCCCAAATGTTTTTGATAAAATTTACTTTTCATCCGATCGCCCTGGATCTACTGGATTGAAGCGTAATGATTTTGGATCTATTGATGATACCTACGGCTATTATAGATCTGATATTTTCAGTGCAGATCTTAGCGGTACTTCAGGTGCTGTAGTAAAGCCATTGGGAACCCAAGTAAATACAAAAGAAGATGATATACTTTATGACTTTAGCCCTGATGGAAAGTCTATGTATTATCTTAAGAACGAAGGAGATATTGGAAGCTTAATCGTTAATAATTTTGATACAGATAACGAAGATGAAGTTTCTAAGGAAGTTTTTAATGGCCCATTGAATTATAAGTTTGGAGATAAGGACTTGTATTTTTTTAATGATTCCATTATGGTATTTAGCAGTAATCGACCAGGAGGGTATGGTGGGTTTGATATTTACATAAGCATTAAGAAGGAAGATACGTGGAAACCAGCTATCAATGCTGGTGACGCTGTCAACGGACCGTTTGATGAAGTGTCTCCATTTCTAGCGTCTGATGGCAGGTTGCTATTTTTTGCTTCTAATGACATTGCGAGTGTAGGAGGCTTTGATATTTTTTCATCCAGATACAATGATGAAATCATGGATTGGACTTCCAAAGAGAATTTGGGCTTCCCTATTAATTCTGGAGATGATGAGACACATTTTAAATTATCTTATGATGCGTCGACTGCAATATTCAATTCTAACAGAAAATCAGGATTTGGTGGAAAGGATCTGTACATGGCATATTTTAAAAAGAAATATGAAGAACATTTGGTGCAATCCACGCCCCTTGTTTTTAGTCAGGTAAAAGCTTATAAGGAGCAGTTTAGACCTGTCGAAGTGGCTATGGAAGAGCCAGGTTCGACCCCTTCTAATCCTGTGAAATTTAGAGAGTATAAGATTGATCCATTATTTTATGGAGCAGATGATAATGTCATGACCGCAAGTAACATTACCCAATTGAATACAGTTGCTAATATGTTGCAAATCTATCCAGAAATGAAATTGGAGATTGTTTGTCACAGTGTGAATGATGATAATCCAAAGGTATTCGATTTATATTTTTCGGTAAAAAATGCTGAAAAAGTGGCCTTACATTTGGTGAGAGAAGGAGCGGATAAAAAACAGATTATCGTCAGAGGAGCTGGAAATCAATTTCCTCAAGCTGCTACTGAGATTAATGGTTATACCAGTGAAGTGGGAATAAAATTAAATAGAAGGATCGATTTAAATTTTAAAAACTATGAAAATAATTTACTTAAAATAAATTATGACCTTGATGGTGTGCCTTCTAATTTGAAATTAAGTGGAGCGCAAGTCTATAGCAAAGAAGGACTTAATTATAAAATCGAATTGGTGCAAACGGGACAAATGTTGAGAAATCAAATTATAGACCAGCATAAGGATGTAGTCATAGAAAAAAATCTAGAAAGTAATATGTACCGATACAGTATTGGCTCATTTACTAATTTGAACCGAGCTAATGATTTAAAGAAAAAACTGCAATCTTTAGATTTTCCAGCAGCTAGAATTATAGCTTATATAGATGGCATAGAAGTAAAAAAAGATGAAATATTGAATTATGCCGTAAATTATCCCGACCTTCTCAATTATTTAGAAAACGCTAATTAAACCAGCCAAAACAAAGATGAGTTTTATCACTGAAAGCATAAAGAATATAAAAACTGTTGGGACGGTAACCAGAAGCTCAAAGTTTCTTTGTAAAAAAATGGTTGAGCAAACGGATTTTGAAGATGCAAAAGTCATCGTCGAGTTGGGCGCAGGAGATGGAGTAATCACTAAGCATATTTTGAAAAAAATGCCTAAAGATGCCACCTTGATGGTCTTTGAAGTTCATCCAGAGTTTTGTATTGCCTTAAGAAAATTGGACGACCCAAGACTCATCATCATAGAAGATACAGCAGAGAAAATTGGAGAATATTTAGCCCAAAATAATTTCACGGAAATTGATGCAATAATATCTGCTATCCCATTCGTCGTGGTTCCTGAAGCTGAATCTTATCGAATAGTTGAAGCATGCAAGCACTATCTTAAAGAAATGGGTACTTACGTACAAGTACATTATAGCCTAGTTAAAAAGAAGATGTACGAGAATGTATTTGGCAATGTTGATATTAGTTTTGTGCCCCTTAATGTACCTCCTGCTTTCGTTTTGAAAAGCCACAAAATGTAGCCTTAATTTTCGAAGTTAATCTTCCTTAGCGCATCCCATTCTAAGTCTTCATTGTTGTTATTGAAGCCAAGAAAGTAACCACCTCCTCCAGCACCACAAAGTTTTAGTTTGAATAAATCATGATTCAAACCCTGTTTCCAAATTTCGACCATTTGATCTGGTATCATCTCCCTAAAATGTTCCAATTGAAATTCGCTAATGGTGTGCATGCAATTGAAAATAGTTTCTTTATCATTATTAAGCGTTGCTCCTATTGCTTTTTCAACAGAAGGCAACAAGGTTTTTTCTAAAGCAGATTTAAAATTTTTAGATGCTAATTTCTCATTAAAAGACTTCATGAGAACAGAGGTATTTCTTTCAAGTTTGCTATTCAACAAAAAGAAATGCGCCTCTTCAATATTTTTTAATTGATGAAAAACCATACTCCCATCCTTTTTTAATTCAATGGCTTTTTTATAAAAACTTACCAAAGGATCAGTTCCAGAACTGTTGCCATGAAAATGGTTTTCAATACTGATTAGGATGGTTCTTACTTGCTCATAATCTTCTACATTGATGTTTTTGCCATACCTAGCGAGTATAGAAGCAGAAAGTGCACCTGAACTTCCCAAGCCCA
>CALGNN010000128.1 GCA_937961455.1 uncultured Saprospiraceae bacterium | reverse complement strand
ACATAGGAGCGCAAAATTATTAAACTTATACATTCTTAATCCATCAATGGGCTAAAAAAGTTCAGCTTATGACAAATCTCTTTTTAATATCTTATTATCAATCAATCTCACATCATCAACCCAAACAGCTAAACAAGCAACAACGTATTTGGTTTTCGCACTTGCAGCTCTAAGATTCTTTCCATTAATAATTTTAAAATATTCTGGTTTAAATCCGGCAGCTTCTATCCTTGCAAGCGCTTTTTCCTCTATGTATTTGTATGACTTTCGATTTTTAAGTCTGTTGGCATAAAGTAAGGTTTCATATAATATAGCCGCTTTTTTTCTTTGACTAGGCTTTAAGCGCTCATTTCTAGAACTCATAGCCAAACCATGCTTTTCTCTAATTATAGGACAAATTATCAGTTTAGTAGATAACTTAAAATGTTCAATTAGATGAGCTATAATTGCCGTCTGCTGAAAATCTTTTTGTCCCATGTATAAATGATCAGGAGTTGTTATGTCCAACAATCTTTTCACAACCTGCGCAACCCCTTCAAAATGCCCCGATCTAAAGGCACCTTCTAATACTTTATCTAAATGCCCAAAATCAATTGCAACTTCGGTCTTCAAACCCTTTGGATAAACTTCTTCAGTAGAAGGGTAAAATAAAATGTCGCATCCTTCTTTTTTAAGTAAATCAGCATCCTTCTTATAGGTCCGTGGATATTTTTTTAAATCACTGGCTTGATTAAACTGAGTAGGATTAACGAAGATACTGGCCAAGGTTACATCCGAACTTTTTTTGCTCAATCGAATTAAAGACATATGACCTTCATGTAATGCCCCTAAAGTGGGAACAAAACCAATGGTCTTCCCCTGTTTTTGTAAAGTTTTGATTTCTGATTGGAGTTTTTCTACCGTTTTTATAACTCTCATAAGAATTTTAAATGCTTTTATATCTCAGGGTGCAAAAGTGCATTAAAAAATTCGTAAAAAAAGCACATATTTTTATTCATAAATTAATAAAATGATATTTTATGCATCATAAAATGCGAATAGTGTATAAATAATCTATTTTTTATGTAAAATTTGCAATATAATTTGACTTGAATTATATTTGTCTTATCAATAAGAAATTTAAAGAATTTCTTTTACCTGTTAAACAGGAAACAATGTGAGGTGATGAAACAGGCAGCCATGCCCTCCTGTCTCGGGGGTGGGGAATACGGGATAAACGCATTATAATTGCTTAGCATAGGGTTGACCACTAAATTTTTGTAATGTAGCTAACCTCCTCGTGAAGGTTCGAATCCTTCTCTCACAGCGAATAAATAGACCTTTCTGCAACAGGAAGGTCTATTTTTATTTGGGCATATTTAAAACATAGTATCAATATCAATAATGTATATTTATGTTTTTTCAAGATGAAAATACATGAAGTATAAAAACATTTATGTTGCAGCCTCCAGCCAACATGTTGGAAAGACTACATCTACCCTAGGCTTGGTCGCTAATTTTTCTAAAAGAGGACTTAAAGTTGGTTATTGTAAACCTGTTGGTCAAAAACATATTGATGTCAATCACTTAAAAGTAGATAAGGATGCAGTCTTATTTGCGGACTTGATAAAATTTGATATCGATCCAAAAGTTCACAGTCCAGTTATATTAGGCCAAGGTTCTACTTCAGCTTATTTGGATCATCCAGAAGCTTATGATTTAGAAACAAGAATCACAGGAGCAGCCGAAGCACTTTCTGAAAAACACGACCTTATAATATTCGAAGGTACAGGGCATCCTGGTGTAGGATCTGTGGCAGATTTGTCCAATGCTAGAGTGGCAAAAATGTTAAACGCCGGAGTGATATTAATTGTAGAAGGTGGAATTGGTAGTACCATTGACATGATGAACCTTTCACTTTCTTTATTTAGAGAAGAAGGTGTTGAAGTAATTGGCGTAATTATTAATAAGGTGCGTAAAGATAAAATGGATAAAGTAGAAAGGTATGTGAGTAAATGGATGGAGAAAGAATCTCTAAATTTATTAGGCCTCCTTCCTTATGATCAAACACTTGCTTATCCCTTAATGAGTACAATTGCTGGCGCCATAAATGGGGTGGTTACACACAATGAAGAGAATATTGATAATCGTATTGAAGACATCCTAGCAGGTTCGTTGATCGAATTAAAGGAGTTGAAAAATTTACAAGGCCTTTTACTTGTCGCAGCAGCGCGAAATATTGATAAATCCATTAAGAAAATTATCAGTATCACAGAATTAGTTAATATTCCTTATTGTCCAATTGCAGGGATTGTAGCCACTGGTGCAGGTCAGATCGAAGGAGAAAGTTTAGAATATGTTATGAAACATAAAATCCCTTTGGTTAGAACCAATCTGGATACCTATGGATCAGTTATAAAAATAAGTAGGATTGAAGTAAAAATTAATAGAAGTACGCCTTGGAAGGTGCAAAGAGCTATTGAGTTGATTGAAAGGAATATAGTTCTAGATGGAATTTTGAATAAAGTCACAAATTAAAAGGAAAGTGTATCTTTTTGAGAATTGAAACGTCTAAGGTATGTTACTTGCTAACTGAGAACTGTTTCAAAAAACAGAATTTTTTCTTAAATTATACTTGAAGTATAAAAGAGAACGTTACTTAAGACTAAAGCAGCCCTTTTTTATTATAAAGTTCCTTATAATCATGTCAAAAATGCTAGTGAGAGTACATGAAGGGCTGCTACTTTTCTAAAAACGTTTCATCTAATCTCTCCGCTGCTTTCCCTTTAAGATTATTTAACATTTATTTAATTACGAATATTTAATAGATTTTTAAGAATTTTCTCGCAATATTAAACATCTTGAGTCTGTTTAATTTTTAACTTCAAATTTTGCGCTTATACACAGGATTCTACCTTCTTTTTTTCGACAATTTTAAAAATGTAATATGAGATTTTTCGTGAGTCTAGTTATGCTGCTGTTTGCATCATCTCCACTATTTTCTACTGGATGTTTAGAAGGTAATTGTAAAAATGGCCAAGGAGTTTATTTGTACAAAAGTGGAGCAAAATATGAAGGTAATTTTATCAATAGTAAAATAGAAGGCTATGGAGTCTTGTATTATTCTTCTGGCGAAGTATACAGAGGGAATTGGAAAAATCAAAGAAGACATGGCAAAGGCACTTTCTACTATTTAAATGGAGACGTCTATAAAGGCCAATATGATTATAATTTGAAGCAAGGGAAAGGAAAATATATCACAGATGATAAAGTAGTATACGAAGGAACTTGGAGTAAAGATAAAAGACACGGAACTTTTCAAGTCTATTATCTAGATGGTCGTAAGGAACTGATAAGTTACTATGAAGGAAATTTGTCAGGTGATTCACAAAACGTGAGCCATATGGCATCGACGAATGCTGCGCCTGCTCAAAAACAAAGGGTAGACCAAAAGCCTAGAATTGAAAACAAAGTTAAAGTAGAGCAAAAGCAGAAACCATCCATTAGTGATTTAGATATAAACAATAAAAATTTAAGAAATTGCAATGAATCCATTTGTAAAACTGGAATGGGTAAATTTGTGTACAGAGATAAGTCTGTTTACATCGGAGAGCACAAAGATGGTTATCCCCACGGAAATGGTAAATGCTATTATGCAAATGGAGATGTATATACCGGTGCTTGGGAAAATCATGGGCCACATGGTAAAGGTGTAATGCATTTTAATAGCGGCACAGTCTACGGTGCCATTTGGAATCATAGCAAACCAGTAGAAGAAATTGCTCCAGAAGAACACCTAGCTATCGATGATTCTCAAAACAAAATTGATAGAGATAAAGAAATTAAAATTAGAGCAGTCATCGTCGGGATCTCAAGATATAATCACATGCCTGCTTTAAAATATGCAGATGATGATGCCTATCATATTTATGCTTTCCTAAAAAGCCCAGAAGGTGGTGCTTTACCAGACGATCAAATCAATTTACTCATAGACGAGGATGCAACGAGAAATAATATCATGGCGGCTATCATTGACCAGTTTATGAAAGCTGATGAAAATGATGTGGTCTTATTGTATTATTCTGGTCATGGCTTGGATGGAGCACTAATTCCAATTGACTTTGATGGCTTTAATAATAGATTGATGCATGAAGATTTGAAAGACATCTTAGACAAGAGCAAAGCAAAGAATAAAATCGTATTTGCTGATGCTTGTTTTTCTGGTTCATTGCTTGCTAGTAAAAGTCCTTATGTTGAATCAGTCCAGAATTTTTATTCCAAAATTGATGAAACAAGACCAGGGACAGCATTTCTCATGTCCTCCAAAGAAGAAGAGGTTTCTCTAGAATCTGGCGGTCTAAGAAAAGGAATCTATTCTCATTACTTAATTGAAGGTTTAAGAGGCCATGCCGATGTAAACAAGAATAAAATAGTAACCATATCAGAATTGTATAATTATGTATACGAACAAGTAAGAATCTATTCAGGAAACACTCAGTCTCCTATTCTTGCTGGAGATTTTGATAGAAATATGCCTGTAGCTAATATCAGATATTGAGGTACTAAAAAGCTAAAATCAAGGATAAACAATAATTAATACCAAAATCACAGATTTTGGTATTAATTATTATCTTTGCCGTCCTTTTTAAATTTATCGTAAATCGCGCTCTCCGAAAGGTGGGCTACTAAACAAAAACAACCATGCGTAATTACGAAGTTACCTTTATCGTGGATCCTGTGCTTTCTGATACAGAAATAAAATCCACCATGAGTACTTACGAAGAATTATTAATGAATGAAAACGCTTCTATCGTTCATGTCAATGAGATGGGTCTTAAACAATTAGCCTATCCTATAAAGAAAAGAACTACAGGCGTTTATTATTCCATTGAATACTCAAGTGAATCTGGAGCATTAATTCCTAAAATGGAACTTGCACTTAGACGAGATGAAAGAATCATGAGATTCTTAACCATCAGTCTTGATAAATACGGTGTCAAGTACAATGATGATAAAAGGAATGGCCTAATTGGTAAGAAAAAAGCTGCAGACGAAGCTCCAAAAGCAGAAGTGAAAAAGACCGAAGCTCCAAAAGCTGAGGCTCCAAAGCCTGCTGCACCAAAGCCGGAACCTACTGAAGTAAAAGCAGAAGCAGTGGCTGCTCCAGTTGCAGCCGCAGTAGTTGCAGAAAGTACATCTCCAGTTAATAACAACGAAGAAGAATAATTATGGCTACAAGAGACGAAATAAAATTTTTAAGTAACCCTAATATTGGGCAGCAAAGAAAAAAATATTGCAGATTCAGAAAATTTGGAATCAGACATATAGATTATAAAGATCCTGATTTTCTGCTTCAATTTGTAAATGATCAAGGTAAGATCTTACCAAGGAGGATCACAGGGAATTCCCTCAAATATCAGAAAAAGGTAGCCATTGCGGTTAAAAGAGCACGTCACTTAGCGATGCTTCCTTATGTAGCAGATCAATTAAAATAATTAGCCATGAAGATTATATTATTAAAAGATTTAGAGAAGCTAGGTTATAAGCATGATCTAGTTGAAGTAAAAAGTGGCTATGGAAGAAACTTCCTTATTCCACAAGGCTTGGCAATGATCGCTAATCCTGTAAACAAAAAGAAGCTGAAAGAAATCATCAAATTGGATGAGGCGAAAGAAGCTAAGAGAGTTGGTGAATACCAGGAAATGGCCACGAAACTTGATGGTCAAGTTTTAAAGATCAAAGCAAAAGCTGGTACAAGCGGAAAAATATTTGGATCCGTTACAGATATTCAAATTGCCCAAGCACTTAAAGATCAATTTAGCATTGAACTTGAGCGTAAAAAAATTAATATTCAAGGTGAGGTTAAAGAATTAGGATCTTATACAGCGATCCTTAAACTTTACAAAGAGATTGCACCTGAATTGCAATTTGAAGTGATTGCAGATTAAAAAAAAAATAGTTAAATCGAACTTTTCCTTCAATTTATGATTATTAGTTGTAGTCATGCAATGGAAAAGTATTAAGATATTGGTCCAGTGTGGCTGAAATAATGTAAGTAGGAAAAGGTTTCAGATAGTCTGAGACCTTTTTTTTATGCAAATCTGCATAAGTGCTCGTAATCCTTGAGCCATTTTTCACTCTCTTTATAGTCAGAATCAATCTGAGCTACTCGATTCCAAAACTTTTTTGAATGATCCATATGTTCCAAATGAGTTAATTCATGGATTATCACATAATCTATAACTTTTTCGGGTGCAAATAATACACGGGAAGATAAATTAATATTTGCCTTAGAACTGCAGCTGCCCCAGTTACTCTGATTATTTTTTAAACTTATTTTGTTGATTTCCTTTTGAAAATACAAATCATTATAATAGTCTATCCTCGATTCTATATAAGGTTTCTGGTCATGGGAAATAACACGACTCAACAAAGTTCCAATGGTTTCTGATTGATCTCTTTCAGCCAGTTCATCAGACAAAACAATGTCAATTTGCTGGGCTTTTTTTATTTCCGCTTTTGAAGTTTTACGCTTCTTTTGTTGAATGTTTAATTCATAGGTTCTCCTGCCAACAATGATTTCTTGGCCATCAAAATACTGGATCTTCTTATAGCGTAATTTTAGATTGGGTTTTTTATCAAATTGATTCCTAATCCAATTTTGCGCCCAATCTATTTGCTTTTCAACTTGAGATTCAGATAAAACATAAGGTAAACGAAGTAAAACTGCTTTCTTTCCTAAGGAGACCCTCACTGAAGATCTCCATTCTCTATAAATTTCTAAAGGAACATTAATGCCTTCATAATCTAATTCTCTCAATATCTTCGCCATGATTATCTAATCAGCTGAAGTTATTTATCACATTTATTAGTGTCTCAACTCCTTCTTCCGGCATTGCATTATAAATACTTGCTCTGAACCCACCAACTGATCTATGTCCCTTTATGCTTTCACAACCTGCTTCTGTAGCAGCAGCTAAAAATTCCGCTTCTCTCGAAGGGTCATTCATTAAAAAACATACATTCATCATTGAACGATCTTCTTTAGCAGCAGTGCCGATAAAATATGCACTTTGATCAATAGCATCATATAAACGCAGAGCTTTACGCTCATTTGTTTTTTGCATTTCTTCAATTCCACCATGAGCTTTCAACCATCGCAGATTGAGGACAGAAACATAAATCGGAAATACAGGAGGTGTATTAAACGCAGATTTCTTAGTTATATGTGTTTGGTAATCAAGCATGGTAGGGATTTCTCTTTCTACCTTACCCAACATATCTTTTCTAATTACAACTAAGGTCACACCTGCAGGGCCAGTATTTTTTTGAGCACCTGCATAGATCATCCCAAATTTTTCAATAGGTAATTTTCTACTAAAAATATCAGAAGACATATCACAAACAAGTGGCACATCAACATCAGGCCAACTATGAATTTGAGTCCCGAATATGGTGTTGTTACTTGTTAAATGTAAGTAGCTAGTATCGCCTTGTAATTGATAATCTTTTGGTATATAATTAAAGTTGGAATCTTTAGAACTAGCAACGACATCAATATTTCCAAAAAGCTTAGCCTCCTTGATAGCCTTTGTTGACCAAGTTCCTGTGTCTAAATATGCTGCAGTCTTGTCTTTAGCAAGCAAATTCATAGCTGACATATAAAATTGACTAGAAGCTCCTCCAGTTAAAAAAAGCACCTCATAATCGTCATTGAGGTGTAAAATTTCTTTTATTAAGGCTTCACCTTCGTCCATTATTTCTTTAAATGCAGCGCTTCTATGGGATATTTCTAATATAGAAAAACCCGTACCTGCAAATTCTTTAACGGCCGCCGAAGCTTCTTCAAAAACTACTTGTGGAAGGATGGCTGGGCCTGGGCTAAAATTGTATTTTTTCATTTGATATTATATAAGCTGCAAAATTAAACTTTTAGCTGAGACATATTATTAAAATGGAAATATATAGTTTTTAAAAGCTGAAAATTCTTTCTTGTTTCCTGAATAAGCAAATTAATTTTAATGGAATTTTAGTCCGAGTAACATGTAATAGGTCTTTTTTTATGAAAAATCGGGTTCAATTAAACTCCATTGATGAATCAATTTTAGGACCTACATGGGTCTATTATTGCAATAATCTCAAAATTAATCACAATAATTAGCTCAAAATCTCCCTAATTGAGAGAACATTTTGTGTAATGAAAAAATAAAATTTGGGTTAAATTGAGAATTTATATAAAATCTTTTGCCAAATACTTCAACATCGAAGTCGTAAAGTATAAAATTGCACAAATTATATTCTGCAATAGCTATATTTTACTAGAATATAAATTGGCTAAAATCTAATTATACTTTTCAAAGATTTTTTTTTTCAAAATAATGGTTTTTTTTCTGCCAAGGGCTTGATTTATTAGAATATTGATCTATATTTGCATCCCATTTCGAATGATGAGATGGAAAGTTATTTGACAGGATGATTGTACGATAAAAGAAATTTTAAAGAT